>NZ_JASKYR010000722.1:0-4684 GCF_041028215.1 Streptomyces flavofungini | reverse complement strand
ACCTCCCCAAGCCCTTCGATCCCTGGGTGCTGCGCGCCAAGGTCACCGTCTTCCTCGAACTGCACCGCAAGAACCGGCAGCTGGAGCGGATACTCGCTCGGGAGCAGCGCCAGTTCGACGAACTGGCGCTGCTCCCGAGCGAGTATCCGCCCCCCCCCCCCCCCCCCCCCCCCCCCCCCCCCCCCCCCCCCCCCCCCCCCCCCCCCCCCCCCCCCCCCCCCCCCCCCCCCCCCCCTGTCGGCGGCGCCCGACTTCACCTTCCCCGGCATGATCACGTGGTAGCCGCGGTTGCCCGCCCCCGAGCCGTCGGCGTGGATCGAGACCACGGCGTCGGCGTGGGCGTTGTTGCCGATCCGGGCGCGCTCGTCGACGCAGGGGCCCCAGGRGCAGGGTCCGCAGCCGGTGGGCGAGGTCGAGGGTGAACTCCGCCTCGGTGTAGCCGTCGTTGGTGGAGGTGCCGGTGGTGTCGCACTCCTTGCTGTTCGTCCCGATGTTCACCTTGCGGTTGATCTCCGTCGGGTGACGGAAGTTGCCCGCGTTGTGGCCGGGGTCGATGACGACCGTCCTGCCCTTGAGGGGGCCGTTCGCGGCGGGGCGCCCCTCGGGCGGCTTCGTAGCCGAATCGTTGCCGTCGCCCTTGCCCTTCCCTTCCTTTTCGTCGTCCTTGCCGGCCCCACGACGCGCTCGGCGAGGCGGGCAGCGACCGCGCGGGGTCACCGCCGTCCGGGCCGCCCCCGGGCGGGGGTGCCGGGCGCGTCCGGCACCGCCACGAGGCCGTCGCTCTCGGCGGCCAGCACGCACTGGTGGGTGCCGCCTTCCGGACGCGGGCCCTCGGCGATCCGGCGGAAGCCGTTGTGCGCGAGGACGTCGCGCCAGGAGGCCGTGGACAGGAGCGGGGAGCCGGGCAGCCGGTACTCCGCGTCCTCGAACAGCCACCAGCCGGTGGCCAGGCCGAAGATGAGCGACATCTGGTCGCGCAGCTCCACGCCTTCGTTGAGCACCAGCACACCGTTGGTGCCGAGCAGCCGCTTGATGTGGGTCAGGGTGCGGTCGATGCTGCTTGTCGCGTGGCAGACGTTGGTGGCGAGCACCAGGTCGTGGCCGCCGCTCTCGATGCCCTGCGCCGCCGGGTCGCGTTCGATGTCGAGCGTCCGGAAGGCGGCGAAGGGGTACTCGGCGCCGAAGCGCTTGCGGCCGTGGCGCACGAACCCCTCCGACACATCGGTGTAGAGGTACGTGACGTGGTCACCGAGCCCGGCGTCGGCGAGGGCGCGCAGGACGCGGGCGCTGGTGCCGCCGGTGCCCGCGCCGATTTCGAGCAGCCGGACGCGGTCACCGGTCCCGCCGCGCAGCCGTTCCCGCACATAGTCCAGCACGGTGTCGGCGACCTGGCCGTTGCACCGGTCGGTGACGGGGTCGCCCGCGTAGACGGCCTCCACCAGGTCGAAGGAGCCGCCGGGGAAGAGCACGTCCAGGTGCCCCCGCCGCCCGGACAGGACGTCGGGCAGCGCCTCCACGCAGCGCAGCAGAAGGGCCGTCACGGCGCCCGCCTCGGGGTGACGTGCCGTCAGCTCGGCCGCCGCCTCCTCCGGCCGCTCGAAGCAGCGGAGCAGTTCGGGGCCGTCCAGCAGGGCCGTGGTGACCCACGCGTCGCCCTCGGCACGCAGATATCCGCCGCGCAGCAGCACATCGATCAGCAGGCCGAGCAGCCGCTCCTGTTCCGCGACCACCCCGAGGCGGGCACGGAGGCCGTCGCGGGTGTGCCGCTCGCCGGGCGCGCGCAGGACGCCCCGGGTCCGCAGGGCGCCGACGAGCAGCCGCCGGGCGAAGTCCTCGGTGTCCGTGGACGCGGCGCCGCCCCGGCCCGAGACCGGAGTCCCCGCCCCGGGCGCGATCAGTACGGGTGCGGCGGGCAGCGTCGGCTGGGCCCGCAGCACGGTCCCGGTGTCGACGCCGAGACCGGCGAGGATCTCCGGGTCCGCCTTGACCACGAGAGCCTGCGGCAGTTCGCCCGAGAGCACCCGCTCCACCGCCGCCATGCCCTCATCGGCACTGATGGGCCTGATGCCCGCGGCGGCGAAGCGGCTCAGGACGCGTTCGCGGTGGGCGTCGCCCGCGGCGTGCCAGTAACCCCAGTTGACGGTGCGGACGGGGTAGGGCGCGGTGCGGGCCTCGGCCAGCGCCCACGCGTCGGCGATATGGCAGCCCGCCGCGTATCCGGCCTGGCCGTGGTTGCCCTCCAGGGTGACGGCCGAGGAGTAGAGCAGCACGAAGTCGGGACGCTCGCCGCGCAGGGCGCCGAACATGCTCCCCACCGTGTCCGCCTTGGCGTCGAGGGCGGTGCGCAGCCCGGCCTCGGTGAGCTCCCTGAGCGGCTTGTCGACGAGGACCATCGCGGAGTGGATCACGCCGTGCAGGGCGCCGAAGCGCTCCTTGGTCTCGTCGATCACCCGACGCAGGGCCACCTGGTCGGCGGCGTCGCACGGTACGTACGACACCTCGCCGCCAAGAGCGCGCAGCGCCGCGAGATCGGCGCGCCGCCGCTCGTCCAGTGCCCCGCGGCCGACCAGGACCAGGCGGGCCCGGTAGGTGCGGGCGAGATGGCGGGCGGTGTCGCGCCCGAGCACCCCGAGGCCGCCGATGACGAGGTACACCCCGCCCGCACGGAAGCGGGTCGGGGCGGCGGCCGGTTCCACCGCTTCGAGCCTGCGGACCCGCCGCACCCCGCCGCGCACCGACACCGGACGGACCTTTGCCTGAGCCGGTTCGTCGACCAACGCGGCCACGGCGTCGCCGAGTTCGTCACCGCGCACGTCCAGGCAGGCCGCGCTGAGCCGCGGATACTCCTTGGCCGCGACCTCGCACAGGCCGATGAGCCCGGCGGCCTCGGGGCGCACCTCCTCGTCCTCGCCCAGCGGCAGGGCGTCGACGGTGAGCACCTTCAGGGCCAGGGCCCTGTCGAGCAGGCCCGCGCGCTCCAGGCTCCGGATGAGCCGGTACAGGGAGACGGCACCGCGCTCCCGCTCGGCGCGGGCCGCCGCAGGGTCGGCGGCTGGTCCGTGCGGCCCGCCGATGCCGAGGAAGTACACGAGGTCGATGTCCGGGACGCGGGCCAGGAGCGTGTCGGCGGCATGCTCGTCCAGGCCGCCGTCGCCCAGGGTCAGCCGCAGGTGCTCGGCGCCGGGGTGGGCCGTGCGCAGGGCGTCGGCCTGCGCCGCGCCCGCCTCTCCCGTGACGGTCAGGACCGCCCGGGGCGCGGCGGTCTCCGCGACGGCCGGGGGCGCCACCGCCCAGCGGGGCCGGTAGTCGATGGACGGCTCCGGCTTCAGTTCGCGCAGGGCCAGGCCGACGACGCGTACGCACACCTGGCCCGCGGTGTCGGTGACGGTCACGTCGAACCGCTGACCGCCCAGGTCGCGGACGTGGGACCAGCCTTCGCCGGGCAGGGCCGCGTGGATCTCGACCCGGTCGGCCGCGAACGGCAGCAGCGGACGGCCGCCCGCGCCCCGGCCCGCGAGCAGCAGGGCCAGCGGGTGCAGTGCCGCGTCGAGTGTGCCGGGGTCCAGCGGACCGGGAGCCGCGCCCGGGTGCCCGCCGACGCCTTCCAGCCGGGCCAGGGCGGTCCGGTCGCCGGTCCACGCCTGCGCCACGCGCCGGAAGTGGGGCCCGTAGGGCAGCCCTTGCCGACGGAGGCCCGCGTACAACTCCTCGTGGCTCACGGCGCGCGGGCAGGCGGCCTTGAGCGCGTCGACGGCCAGCGGCGCGGGCCGGTCCGGCAGGGCGGCGCCGACCCGGCCGAGCGAGTACGCGGCACTGTCGTCGCCGGTCGGGAGCGCCGTCAGGCGGTAGCCGAGGGACCCCGCCGCGTCGTCACCGGCAGGCCGCGTCGTCAACGTCACCTCGGCTCCCGCGTCCGGCACCACGAGCGGGGCGAGCCAGCGCACCTCGCTGAAGACGCGCGCCGCGCTCTCGCCCAGGGCGCGCACCACCAGGTCCAGGTGGCCGACGCCGGGCAGCACCGGACGGCCGCCGACCACGTGGTCCCGTACGACCGGATCGGTGGGCGCGAGGGTCAGGGCCGTCGCGCCCGCTGAGGCGGGTGGGACCGCTGTCGCCCTCGCGCGCGGTGGCGGGGGCACCTCGGTCAGTTCCGTGCGGGTGACGGGCAGCCAGTGCCGTGGGCGCTCGAAGGGGTAGCCCGGCAGCGGCACCGTGCGGCGCGTGCCCGGGCCGCCCTCGTCCAGTGCCGACCACTGCGAGAAGGCGCCGGAGACCCAGAGCCTGGCCAGCCGGGTGCGGTCCCCCGCCACCGCCAGCGCGTGCAGGAAGTCCGGGCCCGCGCCGTCGGTGAACACATCGGCGAGCGCCGTGTGCCGGTCGGCGTTGCCGGTGATCGCCGAGGGGAGGCCGCCGCCGTCGGCGAAGGCCGTGAACTGGTCGGCGGCGTCGTCGATGTCCGCCGCCAGGAAGGCGAGGCGCTCGGGCAGCGCCTCACGTCCGATGCGCAGGGTGTGGCCCCCCCCCCCCCCCCCCCCGCCCATCTGCGCCGCGAGCGGCCCGCGCTCGGCGACGTCGGCCACACCCTGCGCATCGGACGTGAGGCGCTGCCCGAGCGCCTCGCCTTCCTGGCGGCGGACATCGACGACGCCGCCGACCAGTTCACGGCCTTCGCCGAGGGGAGGCC
>NZ_JASKYR010000721.1:0-4057 GCF_041028215.1 Streptomyces flavofungini | reverse complement strand
GAGCAGCCGGGTGCCCTCCGGCGGCGGTACCGCGCCCGGACCCCGTCGCGCGACGAAGACCTCGCCGAACSCGTCGCGTTCGGCGACCGGCCGCCACACCTCGCCGTAGCCGCTGTCGTGCAGCACCTGCTGCCAGCGGGGTGCGGAGAGGAGCGGGGCGCCGGGCAGCCGTACGTCCTCGTCGTCGTAGAGCCACCAGCCGTCGAGCAGGCCGAAGGTGAGGGTGAGGACGGCGGACTTGCGGGTGACCTCGTTGATGACGAGCACCCCGCCGGGGCGCAGCGCCGCCGCGAGGTTGCGCAGGACGAGGCGGATGTCGCGGGTGGCGTGCAGGACGTTGGTCGCCACGATGACGTCGCAGTCACCGCCGGTGAGCCGTTCACCGGCCCCCTCCTGGCTCACGTCCCAGCGGCCGTAGCGCAGATAGGCCCTGCCGGGCCCGAAGCGGCGCTCGGCCTGGTCGAGGAAGGCCGGGGAGAGGTCGGTGAACCAGTACTCGACGCGGTCGGCGAAGGTGTCGACGCGGGGCAGGACGACGGCGGTGGTGCCCCCGGTGCCCGCGCCCACCTCGGCGACGCGGACCGTGGCCGCCGGGTCCTCTGCGACACGTGCGCCGATCGCCGCGGCGGTCACCTCGGCCACCACGTCGTTGAGGCGGTCGGCGACGGCGTTGCCCTGGTAGACCGCGGTCAGCTTGGCCATGGAGCCGCCGGGGAAGAGCACGTCGGTCGCGGGCACCGCGCCGGAGAGGATCTCGGGGAGCCGCTCCACGCACTCCTGGACGAGGGAGAGCTGCGCGTCCCAGTAGGGGTCGCCCGCGAAGCGCTCGCGCACGGCCGCCCAGGCGGAGTCGTCCGCGGCGGGCCGCTCGCCCGTGAGCTCAAGGACGTCGCCGTCCCGCCGCGTCAGACCGGCGGCGGTGAGCAGCCGGGCGGCCTCGTCGAGCCAGCGCCGGTACTTGCCGACGACGCCGAGGCGCCCGGCGATCCCGTCCACCGACTCGGCACGGCCCCGCGCGAAGACACCGGACGGACACAGGCGCAGCAGTACCTGGCGGGCGATCAGGCGGTCGAGTTCCTGGGCGGAGAGGGCGGCGGGTGCGGGCGCGGGCGGGATCACGGCGCTCCGTCGCACGCGGCTCAGCCCGTCGTCCACCCGGGCGTCGCGCGTGCCGTCCCCTGCCCCGGGCCCGTCGGCCGCCGCGAACGCGTCGGGGAAGCGGGCCGCGAGGTGGGCGGCCAGGTCGCGGACGGTCGTGTACTCGAAGAGCAGCGTGGGTTCGAGCTCCTGCCCCACCTTCTCCCGTACGGCCTCGACCAGGCCGAGGACCTGGACGGACTCCAGACCGAGTGCGTAGTACCCGGCCGTCACGGAGACCGATCGCGGGTCGGTGCCGAGCCGTTCGGCGAGCAGCCCGCGCAGGAACTCCTCGGCCGCCCGCCCGTTCACGGACGCGACGTCCGGAGCGGGGTCGGCGGCCCCGGTCACGGCGGTCCCCGTCACGGCGGCCTGCGAAGCCACCGCCTTGCTGGACAGCTCGGACAGTTCGGCCACCTGGCGTCCGTCCGCGTCGAAGAAGTCCACGGAGAACCGGACGACCTCGCCCCGGCGGCTCACCGAGTCCCGCCGCACCCGGGCCGTACGGGCCCCGGTCAGCGGCCCCGCCGTACGGAAGGAGCCGATGTGCAGCGGCAGGAACGCCTGCCCCCGGGCGTCGAGCAGCGACCCGGCCGCGACGGCGCCGCCGAGCAGCAGCGCGGGATGGACCAGGAAGTCTCCCCCGGGCGGCGTCAGCTCGACCGTCAGCCGCTCCTGGTCCGTCCGTACGAGGCCTTCGGCGCGCGCCGCTCCGCCGTAGTGCTGGCCGTTGCCGCCGTCGCGGGCGTAGGTCTCGGCGAGCGGGACCGGCGTGCCGAGCGGGTGGCCGTCCAGCCGTTCGCCGAAGACGGGGGCCCCGGTGAGGAGCACCTCGGCCGTGGCGTAGGGCTCGCCGTCGGTCACGGTGACCCGCCAGCGGTCGGCCCCGTCCGGGACACAGCGGATCTCGGCGGTCACCGGTCCTTCGGTTACGTCGAGCGGACGCAGCGCGGTGAGGTCGCGCACCGTCACCCGCTCGACGGCGTGCCCGTGGTCGCCGAAGAGCCTGGCGATGAGGTCGGGGTAGGCGAGGGCGGGCAGCAGGGAGCGGCCCTGGACACGGTGGCCCGCGATGACCGGCGTGGAAGTGGAGAGCTCCACCGCACCGTGGAACGCCGCGGCCCGCGCCCGCTCGCCGCGCACCGCGTCCGCGGCGGGCAGCCAGCAGCGCTCCCGGGCGAAGGGGTAGCCGGGCAGGGAGACGCGGGGCCCGTCGAAGGGGCGGCCGACGTCGGCGCCGCGCACCCAGGCCTCGGCGATCCCGGCCGCGGTGCGGCCGGTGGCCGGTGCGGCCGAGCGGCTCGCGGTGCCGGTCAGGACGCGCGCGGCACCCGTCCCCGCCAGATGGCTCTCCAGGGCGTCCGCGAGACCGGCCACGTCGTCGAAGACGACGGCGAGGCGGTGCGCCATCGGTTCCCGGGTCCAGAGCGTGGCGGCGATCGCGGCGGGGTCGGCGGCACGGCCCTCGCCGCGCAGGAACTCCGCCGTGCGCGCGGTGTGTTCGGCGAGCCGCTCGGCGTCCCGCGCGGAGAGCACGCACACGTACGGCGGCTCCTGCGCGGGCGGCTGCTTCGGGGGCACGGACTCCTCCAGGATCACGTGGGCGTTGCTGCCGCCCGCGCCGAACGCGCTGATCGCGGCGGTACGGGGCAGGGCGCGGCCCGAGGCGTCGCGGCGCGGCGTCCAGGGGGCGCGCTCGCGTTGCAGGCGGAAGGGGGTGGCGTCCAGGTCGAGGTGCGGGTTGAGGCGCTCGGCGTGCAGTGAGGGCACCAGCTCCTGGTGACGGAACTGGAGCAGCACCTTGGTGAGGGCGGCCATGCCCGCGGCGGACTCGGCGTGCCCGATCGTGGACTTCACCGAGCCGATGGGGATGCGGACGCCGTCCAGGTCGTGCCCCTGGAAGGCGCGCGCCAGGCCGGTGATCTCCACGGGGTCGCCGAGCGAGGTGCCCGTGCCGTGCGCCTCCAGGTAGTCGAGGTCGGCCGGGGTGAGACCGGCCCGGTCCAGGGCCTCGCCGATGAGCACGCCCTGGGCCTTGGGGTTGGGCACGCTGAAGCCCTTGCCCGCGCCGCCGTGGTTGACGGCCGTCGACCTGACCACCGCGAGGACGCGGTCGCCGTCGGCCTCGGCCGCCGCGCGGCGCTTGAGCAGCACGGCGCCCGACCCCTCGGCGGGCACATAGCCGTCGCCGCCCTCGCCGAAGCTGCGGCACCGCCCGTCGGTGGAGAGGAAACCGCCCTTGGCGAGCTGGAGGTACTTCAGCGGATGGCTGGAGACGTTGACGCCACCGGCCACCGCGACGTCGCAGTCGCCGTCCCTGATCGCCCGGCAGGCGAGGTGCAGGGCGGTGAGCGAGGACGAGCACATGGTGTCCAGGGCGATGCTCGGACCGTCGAAGTCGAAGAAGTACGAGACGCGGTTGGCCACCGAGGCGTACGAGGACGAGGTGGCCGCGCCTTCGCCGCGCAGCGCCTCGTCGACGCCGTAGAGCTGGTAGTGGCCGTACATCAGGCCGACGAAGACGCCGGTGCGGACCGTGGACAGGGCCGCGCGCGAGGTGCCCGCGTCCTCCAGGAGGTGCCAGACGGTCTGGAGGAAGATCCGCTCCTGCGGGTCGATGTGTTCCGCCTCCACCTGGGACATGCGGAAGAACATCGGGTCGAAGGAGGCGACGTCGGAGAGCCAGCCGCCCCACTTCGCGTACGCCTTGCCGGGTGTGCCGGGCTCCGGGTCGTAGAACCGGCCGTGGTCCCAGCGGTCCTCGGGGACCTCGCGCACGCAGTCCTCGCCGTCCCGCAGATTGCGCCAGAACCGCTCCAGGTCGTCTGCCTCGGGGTAGCGGCCCGCCACGCCGACGATCACGATGTCGACGCCGTCGCCACCACCGTCACCGCCGCCGCGTTCGGAGAGCGGCGCGGGC
>NZ_JASKYR010000720.1:0-4199 GCF_041028215.1 Streptomyces flavofungini | reverse complement strand
TCCGTGCCCTCCGCCCACGTCTCCCCCTCCAGCGTCCCGAGCCGCCTACTGGCCCGCCCCAGCACGATCAGCATGGTGATGAGGGAGTGGGACCGGCCGCCCCCGATCCGTCGCGTGTACCGCACGGCCTCCTCGTACGAGGCGTGCGCGAGCGACAGCAGGTCCTGCGCGGCATAGGCGTCGCCGAGGTCCCGCAGCACCGTGGCGTACCAGCCGGGGTCGCTCTCGCCGTCCAGCAGGTCGAGGACGGCACGGTGGGCGGTCACCGCGTCGGCGTACGCCTCGTCGACACCGAGGCCGCCCAGATCCTCGTACGCCAGGCCGAGGTTGTGCAGCGCGACGGCCCGTGGCTGGGGTCCGTCGATCTTCGGGATCTCGATGCCGAGCCGCTTCAGGACCTCCCGCGCCTCGACCGGTTCGCGCAGTGAGACCAGGACACCGGCCAGCGCCGCCATGGAGGTGGTGAGGGCGCTGGGGTTGTCGGCGCGCTCCTGGAACGCGACGGCCTGGCGGAAGAGTTCGGCGGCCCGGCCGAGGTCACCTGCGCTGCGGTAGGTCTCGGCCTCGTCGTGGACGATGACGCCGTAGACCCCGGGCGCGTCGTCGGGGTCGGTCAGCTCGCGTGCCTCACGGAAACAGGCGAGCGCCTGCTCGAACCGAGCAGGACGCGGCCGGCCGGTCTCGTCCGGCATGGAGGTCCTCCGTTCGTCGTCGAGGCCGGGGCGAGTACGAACGTAGCGCCGCCGCAGACGCCTGAACACCTGCGAGAACGAGTCAACGAAGGTGAGCGTCCCGGTCAGCCCCCCGCTTACTCACGGGTCACTACGGTCGAGGCCGCACATCCCCCCCACCCGTGGTCAGTTGGGAGAGCCGCATGCACACACGCATCAGCCGCAGGGCGTGGGCCGTGGTGGCCGCGCTCGGCCTGTCGGCCGTGGTCCCGCTCGGCACGGCACACGCCGAGCAGGGCGCGGCGCCCCCGGAGGTGAGCGCCGCGTCGCCCGGCGACGTCGTCAGCTCCGCGCCCAGCGCCTTCCATCCGCTGCCCGGCCAGCCCACCGGCACCAGGGCATGGAAGATCCACTACCGCTCGACGACGGCGGAGGGCGCGCCCAGCACCGTGTCCGGCACGGTCATCGTGCCGCAGGACGGCAGGAAGGGCCCGCGCCCGCTGATCACGTACGCCGTGGGCACGGTCGGCGTCGGCGACCAGTGCGCGCCGAGCGCCGGTTTCCCCCGGGGCACCACGGCGGAGGCCAACCTCATCCAGCAGCTCACCCTGCGCGGCTGGGCCGTCGCCGTCACCGACTACGAAGGGCTCGGCACCCCCGGCGACCACACCTACACGGTCGGCAGGGCCGCCGGACAGGCGATGCTGGACGCCGCCCGCGCCGCGATCCGCCTGCCGGAGGCGGGACTCGGCGCGGACACCCCGGTCGGCATCATGGGCTACTCCCAGGGCGGCCAGGCCTCCTCGTGGGCGGCCGAGCTGCACGGCTCCTACGCGCCCGACCTCGACGTCAGGGGCACGGCCACCGGCGGCGTCCCCGGTGACCTGGAGAGGGTCGCTCGGTTCAACGACGGCTCGTACGGCTCGGGCCTGGTCTTCATGGCGGCGATCGGCCAGAACGCGGCCTTCCCCGAGCTGCGGCTCGACTCCTATCTGAACCCCGTCGGCAAGGCACTCGTCGGCGCCCTGAAGAACTCCTGCGTGGCGGACGGCGCGGTCCTCGGCTCCTTCAAGACGATCGACTCGATGACGACGAGCAACCCCCTTCACCGGCCCGACTGGCAGCGGCGCCTGCGCGAGTCGCGGGTCGGCACGACCGGGCCGGACGCCCCGGTGTACCTGTACCACGCGCTCGCCGACGAGCTGATCCCGTACGGCGTCGGCAGGCAGGTCCGTACGGACTGGTGCGCGCGGGGCGCCACCGTGGAGTGGCACACCGTCCCCGTCGGTGAGCACGTCAGCGGCGTGATCACGCAGTCCCCGCACGCGGCGCGGTGGCTGGCGGACCGCTTCGCGGACAAGCCGGTACGGGGCGACTGCTAGCGCCTTCCGTGTGGATCAGGTCGGTCGAGGCGGTCCCGGGCACCGGACGGGGCCGTCTCCTTCCGCGCCACGCGCGGAAAAGGCGGGGCGGTCGCGGCCCGCCGCGCCTAGGATCCCGGAGTACGCAAGAACGGAGAACCGGGGGGATTCTCATCATGATCATCGCACCCACGGCCCTGACCCTGGCCATGCTGGCGCTGTTCGTCCTGGCGATGAAGGGCTCCGACACGGTGCCGCGCCCGGGGGCGCGCCGCCCCGCGCCCGAACGGCCGGAGGCGTCCGGCACGGGAGCCGCCACCCGATGACCGCGCCGCTGACGCCGCCGCCGGATGACCCCTCGCACGGTGACCCGGAGCCGGGCCCGGACTTCGTGACGCCGGTCGGGAACCTCTTCGTACGGACGCACCTGGGCATTCCGGAGGTGGCCGCCGACGCCTGGACGCTGTCGGTGGAGGGCCTGGTCGCACAGCCGCTGCGGCTCGGCCTTGCCGCGCTCCTCGCCGTGCCCGACCGGCAGCTCACCGCGGTCCACGAGTGCTTCGGCAGTCCGCTGCGGCCCGATGTGCCGACGCGTGCCGTCGCGAACGTCGAGTGGACGGGCTTCCCCCTCGCCGTGCTCCTGGCCCGCGCCGTCCCGCTGCCCGCCGCCCGGCACGTCGTCCTCCAAGGCGCGGACACCGGTTCCTTCCACGGCGAGGACGGCCTGTCGTATGTGAAGGACCTCCCCCTGGAGACGGCCCGCCGCGAGGTGTTCCTGGCCCACCGGATGAACGGCGAGCCGCTGACCGCCCGGCACGGCCACCCGCTGCGGGCGGTCGTCCCCCGGCACTTCGGCACCAACTCCGTGAAGTGGCTGACCAGGATCGTCCTGACGGAGGAGCGCCCGGAGCACATGTTCACGACGGAGTTCTACACGCGGGTGGTGCCGGGGCACGACACTCCGCAGCCGGTGCGCGAGGTCGACGTCAACAGCAGAGTGACCGCGCCCGTCCGGGACGCGAAGCTGCCGTACGGAACCGTCGCGCTGCGGGGCCGCGCCTGGAGCACCACGGAGGTCGTGCGCGTCGAACTCTCCGTCGACGGCGGCCCCTGGGAGCCCGCGCGCCTGGACACCCTCGGTGCCGACCCGGCCTGGCAGGGCTTCTCGCTGCGGCGCTGGTTCACGCCGGGCCCGCACACGGTCCGCTCCCGGGCGACGGACGCCCTGGGGCGCGTGCAGCCGCCGCCGGGCTCCCGCAACTCCGTCCACGAGGTGGGCTTCACCGTCGCCTGACCTACGGGCTGCCGGAGGCGCCCGTGTCCGGGCGTCCCGCTGGGGGGCGTGGGCCGTGCCGGGGTCAGAGCCTGTGTCAGTCGCGCGGCAGCAGCCATGCGGCGAGTGCGGTCGTCACGCAGAGCAGGGCGCCGACGGTGATGAGCGCGGTGCGCATGCCGGGGAGCGAGAAGCCCGCTCCCGAGCCGCCGGCGAGCAGGGCGCCGAAGAGCGCCACGGACATGGCGCCGCCCGTCTGGCGCAGGGAGTTGAGCAGGCCGGACGCGGTGCCCGCGCGTTCGGCGGGGACGGCGTCCATGAGCTGGGCGGTCAGCGCGGGGACCGCGAAGGCGCCGCCGAGGCCGGTCGGGACGAGCAGGACAAGGACGAGCCAGAGCGGGGTCGTGGCGGTCAGCGGGACCAGGACGAACAGGGCGAGGGCGAGCACCGCCTGACCGATGACGATGACCCGGCGCCGCCCGAGGCGTTCGGCGGCGCGCGGCGACACGAGGTTCGTGGCGGTGATCAGCACGGCGAGCGGGACGAACATCAGGCCCGCCGCGACACCCGACATGCCGCGCAGCTGCTGGTAGTAGAGGCCGAGGAGGAAGGTCAGACCGTAGAACCCGGCGTTCACGGCGAAGCCGACCGCGAGCGCGATCCCGACGCCGCGCCTGCGCAGCAGCCCGAGCGGGACCATGGGCCCGGGGTGCCGCTTCTCGGCGGCGAGGAAGGCGGCACCGGCGGCGACGGCCACCGCGAAGGAGGCGAGGACGGGCGCGCTCGCCCAGCCCAGGTGTCCGCCCTCGATGACGGCGAAGGCGAGTCCCGCGAGGGTGAGGACGGCGGTCGCCTGGCCGACGAGGTCCAGCGGCGCGGGGCGCCGGGGTGAGG
>NZ_JASKYR010000072.1:0-17387 GCF_041028215.1 Streptomyces flavofungini | reverse complement strand
GCTCAAGCAGGGCTGGGGGTTCTCCTGGCGCTCCCTGATGGCCGCCGAGATCATCGCCTCCTCACCCGAGCTGGGCATCGGCCTCGGCCAGCTCCTGGAGAACGGCCGCAACGCCAGCTCCATGCCCATGATCTTCATGGCCATCCTGCTCGTCCTGGAACGGCTGGCCGCCGAGGGCGTGCGCGATGTCGTCGCGCTCCCGCTGCTCCTGACGCGCGCCTTCCACGCCAAGGCCGACATCCCCGCGGCCCTGCGGCAGGCCCCGGCGGGCCTGCGCATCCGTACGGCGGCGGTCCTCGGCCCCTCCCCGCTGCTGATCGCCGCCCTGGAACAGCGGCTGTACGAGGCGGGGCTCGACCCCGCCGACAAGTCCTCGACCGGGGTCGTGCTGGCCTCGGCGGGGTCCTCCGACCCGGAGGCGATCGCAGTGATCGCTGACATCGCGCGGGAGTGGCGGCACACCGGTTGGTGCGCCGTGCGGCCTGCGTTCGCCTCCGCCTCCCTGCCGCGCACCGAGGACGCCGTGCGCGCGCTGCGGGCCGAGCCCGGGGTGCGGAAGGTGGCCGTCGCCCCCTATGTCCTCGCCCCCGGCTTCCTGCCGGACCGCATCGCGCGGGGTGCCGCCGGGGCCGATGTGCTCGCCGAAGTCCTGGGCGCCGCGCCCCCGGTGGCCCGGCTGCTGATGCGCCGCTACGACGAGGCCCATCTTTCGGGCACCGGCCGGACGGCTCCTCTGGCGCGGATACCCGCACTGGCCTAGCTTGTGGGTCCATGACCCCGAGCCGATCCCGCACGCTGTGGCTGCGGACCGAACCCCTGCACGCGGTGATCTACTTCGAGGAGCACTGCCGCGGCTTCGGCCGCGCGGTGGGCCTCAAGGGCTTCTGGATGGGGTACTTCGCGGCCCGCACCGCCCCCATGGGCCGCGTCGGGCCCGGCGTCGCCGCGGCGGCCCTCGGGGTCTTCGCGCCCGGCATGGTCGAGCGCGCCCTGCCGTCCGCCTGGGAGTACGTCTCGCCGGACCGGGTCGTCGAGGAGCGGGCCCGGCTCACCGCGCGCGCTCTGCGGCACCTGGTGCCGGACGTCGAGAAGCTGGCGGCGGCGGTCAACGGTCCCCTGAAGGACGCCGTCGAGGACGCGCCGCCGCTCGCCCGCCCTCTCTTCGCCGCCAACCGCGCCCTCGCCGACCGCTCCGACCCCGTCGAGCAGCTCTGGCAACTGGCGACGTGCGTGCGCGAGTTCCGCGGCGACGCGCATGTCGCGGTCCTCGCCGACCACGGCCTCGACGCCCGCGAGGCGCTCGCCCTCGCCGCCGTCACCGGGCGGGTCGACGGGGCCCAGATCCGGCAGGCCAGGGGCTGGACCGAGGAGGAATGGGCGGACTCCATGGACCGCCTGCGCGACCGTGGCCTGGTCGACGGCGCGGGCCGGGTGACCGAGCGCGGGGTGACGGAGCGCGAGCGGGTGGAGGACGACACCGACCGGCTCGCGGAACACCTGCTGCGTCCCCTGGCCAAGCCCGCCACGGAGGCGCTGCTCGCCGCCCTGCTCCCGGCCTCCCGCAGCATCCTCGACTCCGGCATCCTGCCCTTCCCCAACCCCATCGGCCTGCCCCGCGCCGCGGGCTAGCCCACGGCCTCCCCAAATCGCTTGCCGCGCCGGGCCCTCGCGCCCTACCGTCTCGCGGATGACACCCGAACTGCGGTCCGAACGCCTGGCGCTGACCGCCTACGTCGCCGCCGACGAGACCCACTTCGTCGCGCTGTTCCAGGACGAGGCCGTGGGCCGCTGGTTCGGCGAGGGCGTGCAGAGCGCCGCCGAGGACCGGGCCATGTTCGGCCGGATATTCAGCCTCGTCTACGCCGAGGACCGCTTCCCCGTCTGGGCCGTGCGGTACGAGGGACGCTATGTCGGCCACGCCGAGATCAAGCCGTCCCCCGAGAGCTGGCTCGACGGCCACGAGATCGTGTACGGCCTGACCAAGGAGAGCTGGGGCCTCGGCCTCGGCACCGAACTGGCGCGGCTGCTCACCTCCTACGGCCACGAGACCCTGGGCCTGGCCGAGGTGCACGCGACCGTGGACTCCGAGAACACCCCGAGCCTCGCCGTCCTCAAGCGCCTCGGCTACGCCCAGGGCCGCGAGATACCCGAGGAGAACGGCAGGACCACCCTGCTCCTCACCTCCCGTCCACCACTGTGACCAGCTCCGCCACCGGCATCGAGCCCGCGGGCCGCCGCTCGCGGGCGAAGGCGTTCGCCATCCGCCTCAGGGCGTCGTTGACGGGCGTCGGCACTCCGTGGGAGCGGCCGAGCAGGCAGATCTCGCCGTTGAGGTAGTCGGCCTCGATGCGGCCCGTGCCGCGCGCCAGGCTCTGCCAGGAGGAGCCGCCGCCGCGCTCGGCGCCGTCGACGGGTTCCAGCCGGATGCGGTCGCCCCGTACCTCCCGCTCCTCCTCGGCACCCACCCAGGCGATCCCGGCCGCGGTGAGGGCCGCCTCGCCCTCGGCGCGCGCCCTGCGGTACAGCTGCCGGGCCTCGTCCGTGCCGATGGGCCCGGTGACGGCCTCCAGGGCGTTGGCCAGGTTGGCGAGGAGCTTGTTGTACTTCCAGCGCATCACATCGGGCACGACCGGCGCGAGCAGGTTGGACTTCTCCAGGTCGGCGGCGATCCGCCCGGCCGTCTCGTCGGTGCCGCCGGGGTAGCGCCCGAGGTGCAGCATGCCGGTGTGGGGGACGCCCTCGGCGGCCACCGTGCCCGGCTCGACGTGGGTGGCCGGGAGCCAGACGCACATGCCGTAGACCCGGTCGAAGCGCCGCAGCGCGATGCGTTCGCTCTCCACGCCGTTCTGCGCGCAGACCAGCGGCAGGACCTCGGCGACCGTACCGCCGCCCGCCACCGGGAGCGCGCCCCACGCGTCGAGGGCCGCCTCGGCGTCCTGCGTCTTCACGGCGAGGAAGAGCACGTCGTCCTGGTTGAGCCCGCCCAGTTCCGCGGGGTTCCCGACGACCGGTATGCGGTGCACGCGTGTGCCCACCGGCGTCCTGAGCCGCAGTCCGTGCTCCTCGACGGCCGCCTTGTGGGCGCCCCTGGCGACGAGGACCACGTCGTGTCCGGCCTCGGCGAGGCGGCAGCCCACGGTCCCGCCGACCGCTCCCGCGCCGATGATGATGTAGCGCACTCTCACTCCTGTTCGTAGGGCGTCCCCTGGTGGTACCAGAGCCGCCAGCCGTCGTCCGTACGCCGCCACAGCGAGCTGCGGTGTGCCTTGCGGCCGTTGCGGTCCGTGTCGAACGTCAGGTGCACCAGGTCGTCGGCGAGCTGCACGCCGCGCATGCCGGAGGTCGTGGTGGGGCTGGCGCCCGGGTCGGGGCGGGCCGTCAGGACCCGCACGATCGACGCCCGGTCCCAGCGCCTCCCGGAGGCCCCGACCTCGGTGAACTCCGGGTGCAGGAGCGCCCCGAAGAGCTCGGGCGACGCGCGCACCTCGGGGTCGAGTAGGTGCAGCTCGCCGTCGATGGCGGCGTCGACGGCCGGATTGCGCTCAGTCACGGGTCATCTCCACGAGCTGGGTGACGGTGTTCCAGTTGCGGCTGGTGGCGATGATGCCCTTGTTCACAGCGGGCTTCGACAGCTTTTCGGCGAGCTTGGAGCGGCCGAGACCGTCCGGCGCGTACAGGTAGAGGGCGCGGTCGCCGAGCCGGAACTCCTCCGGCAGGTGCGCGGGTTGGTCGACGGCGGCGAAGCGCGCCGCGTCGACCGGCGCGGAGAAGTAGGTGACGTGGAGCTGCCTGGGCTCAAGGGCGGCGGCCGGGAAGGGGCAGGCGTCGGCCACCGCCCGCAGATAGGCGCCGTCCCGGACCAGGACGTCCACGGCGAAGCCGAAGCGCTCCTCGATCGCCGTCCGCACCTCCGCGGCCAGCGACTCCTCGTCGCCCCCGGTGGCCCGGAACACCGCGTTGCCGCTCTGGAGATACGTCCGTACGCCGCCGTGCCCCAGCTCTGTCAGGAGCGTGCGCAGCTCGGCCATCGGCACCTTCCTGTGGCCGCTCACATTGATGCCGCGCAGCAGGGCCGCGTAAGTCTTGGTCGCCATGCGCACACGATAGACACGCGACGGGCGCGGGGGGCGCGCACACGGCGAAGCGGCCGTCGTGCCCCGTGGGGGTGGGCACGACGGCCGCGGCTTGAGGGGGGTGCGCCGAGGACTACTCGACGACCTTCAGGAGCTTGTTGGGCGTGCCCTCGCTCGGGTTGGAGATCTTGTCGGCGGTGGCGCCGTCGGTCAGGGCCTTGGCCACGTCGGCGGGCTTGGCGTCCGGGTGGGCGCCGACGTAGACGGCGGCGGCGCCCACGACGTGCGGGGTCGCCATCGACGTGCCGGAGATGGTGTTGGTGGCGTCGTCGCCGGTGTTCCAGTCGGAGGTGATGTCCGAGCCGGGGGCGTAGATGTCGACGGCGTCGCCGTAGTTGGAGAAGTCGGACTGCGCGTCGTCCTTGGTGGAGGAGGCGACCGTGATGGCCTCCTTCACCCGGGCCGGGGAGCCCTGGGAGGCGTCGGTCGACTCGTTGCCCGCCGCCACCGCGAAGGTGACGCCCGCGGCGATGGCCTTCTGCACGGCCGCGTCGAGGGCCTCGTCGGCGCCGCCGCCGAGGCTCATGTTGGCCACGGAGGGGCCCTGGTGGTTCTTGGTGACCCAGTCGATGCCCGCCACGACCTGCTCGGTGGTGCCCGAGCCCTGGTCGTCCAGGACCCGCACGGCGACGATCTTCGCCTTCTTGGCGACACCGTGCGCCTCACCGGCGATGGTTCCGGCGACGTGGGTGCCGTGGCCGTTGCCGTCGTCGGCGTTGTCATCGTTGTCGACGGCGTCGAAGCCGGACGTGGCGCGGCCGCCGAAGTCCTTGTGGCTGACGCGGACACCGGTGTCGATGACGTACGCCGTGGCGCCCTCACCCGCGGCGTCCGGGTAGGTGTACTTCTTGTCGCCCGCCGTGTCGTCCTGGTCGATGCGGTCCAGGCCCCACGAGGGCGGGTTGTCCTGGGTGGCGTCGATGGAGAACTTCTTCGACTGGACGACCTTGCCGACGGCCGGGTCGGCGGCCAGGCGCCTGGCCTCGGTCTCGCTCAGGCCCTTCGCGGAGAAGCCGTTGATCGCGGAGGAGTAGTTGCGCCTGAGCTCGCCGCCGTACTCCTCGGCCAGGTCGGACTTGGCGCCCTTGTCGGCCTTCTCGTCCATCATCACGATGTAGCTGCCGGCGACGGCGCCCTTGGCGTCCGCTCCGTAGACCTTGCCCTCGGCGGGGGTGGCCGCACCGGCGAAGGAGGTGGCGAAGACCGTGACGCCGATCGCGGTGGCGGTGGTGGCTATCGCGGCGGTGAGCTTGATCGAGCGGGCACGCTTGTGAGTTGCCATGAAGAGGGGTCTCCTCGTGGTGCATGTGGGGGGATGTGTGGGGGGTATTCAGCTGTCTCGCGAGTGGGTGTGCCGAGGCGACAAAGTCGTCGCCGCAGCGCTCGCGGCCCGGAAGATCTCCGGGTGTTGGGACGAAACCCTGACGGATTGACGCGCGCAGATCAATACCTACATGCGCCTGTGACTTGTTCAACAAGGTTCTGTAATAACAAACAGGACGCGTTGCACGGGAACGGACATCCAGAGGCCGAATCACCTCAACCCGGGCTCTGCGGGGACCGTTTCCGGACGATGCCCCGCCTCCGGACGATGCCCCCCGGCCGACGGCCCGCCTTCGGCCGACGGCCCGGCGGGTTCACGCCGCGGCGGCGGCGACCCTCTCCTCCTCGAAGGAGTCGATCGTCCGCGTGAAGTCCCGCGTCGAGAGCAGCAGCTTGTAGATGATGGCCAGCTCGAAGACGAGCAGCAGGACACCGGAGACGATCGTCGCGGGCATCACCACGTCGAACAGCGGGCCGATCATGAAGACGCCCATCTGGAACTCGATGCCGCTGATGAGGTGCGCGCGGATGCGGTGACGGAGCAGGAAGGAGCGGACCCGCAGATAGAGCGGGAACTTGCGCCGGAACTCCTGGTGCAGGTCGATGACCTGGGCCTTGGGCGCGACGGCACCCTGCGGGGCCTCCCCTTCGGCCGCCCCGTCGACTCCGGCTTCGGCTTCGGCTCCGGCCTCGGCTCCGGTCCGGGGCGGCATCTCGTACGGGGCCTCGCCGCGCGCCTTCTGGAGGTCCTGCTCGATGTCGGCCTGGGGGTTGTCCCGCAGCAGGTCCTCCATGAAGGCGAGCTCCGCCTCGTTCTGCGCCCGCCGCGCGGCCCGCATGCGCGTCTTGATCTGCTTGCGCATGGTGTGCCGGATCTTGAAGATCTCCAGCGAGTTGATGTACCGCAGGGTGTCAAGGCCCACGACGGCGAGCGCGAGCCAGATGTAGAGGGTGTCGCCGGTGCGCTCGTACTGCCCGCCCATCAGCGCGACGCCGCACACCATGACGCGGATGCGGTCGAAGACGAAGTCGAGCCAGGCACCGAAGACGGAGCCCTGGCCGGTGAGCCGGGCGACCTTGCCGTCCATGCAGTCGAGGATGAAGCTGAAGTGGTAGATGACGGCACCGAGGACGAGCCACTTCCAGTCACCGAACGCGAAGCACGCGGCGGAACCGAGCCCCAGCAGGAACGCGCCCCAGGTGATCTGGTTGGGCGTGATGTTCGTGCGCATCGCGGTGAACCGCACGAGCGGCGTGGCGACCGGGTCGACGAGCAGCACGGTCCACCACGCGTCCCGCTTCTTCTCGGTGATGCGGCGCACTTCGGCGAGGGGCGGTATGTCTCGGCGCATGGGGGTCAACTTCCTGGTGTTCGACTGAAGTTCACCTCACGCTAGGGAGGGGCTCACTGAAGGGACAAGATCCGGCACGTGCAACCTTCTACTGGGGGTAACGGTCTACCTTTCCGGACGAGTCAATGGCCCTGCCAGAACAAGGGCGCGTTACCTGAGCGTTACCGAAAAGCGTCACGGAGCGTTACGTCGAAAGTGGAACCACGGGCCCCGGCAGGGGAATCAGGGCTTCGCCCTCAGCAGGGGCCCCTCCCGTTCAGGCCCGCGCCTTCGCCAGTTCCGCCTCGATGAGATCGGCCGCGTGCCGCGTGCCGCCCTCGCCCGCCATGGAGGCCTGGACCTCCGCGAGCCTGCGCGCCACTTCGGGGTCGCCGACCAGCGCGAGGACCGCCGCGCGCAGCGTCTCGGCGTCCGCCTCCTCCATCGACAGACGGCGGGCGACTCCGAGCCCTTGCAGCATGTCGGCGTTGCCGAACTGATCCGTCGCCAGCGGTACGGCGACCATCGGCGTGGCGGTCGCGAGCCCTTCCTGACTGCCGCCCGCACCGGCATGGGTGATGAAGGCGTCGGCCTTCTTCAGGACCGCGAGCTGCGGCACCCAGGAGCGCACCTCCACATTGCCCGGCACCTCCCCCAGTTCATCCGCGTCGACATGCTGACCCACCTGAAGCACCACATGCCAGCCGGGCAGGTCGCCGAAGGCCCTGACGCACTCGCGGTAGAAGGCGGGCTGCTTGGTCATGGCGGAACCGAGCGAGACGAGCAGCACCTTCTCGGCGCCGGCGGGCCGCTCCCAGTCCCCCTGCGCGGCCCGGTCGCCCTGACAGGCGCCGACGAAGGTGTGGACGCTTTCGTCGACCCGGTCCGCGCACGGCTGGAGCGCCTTGGGGATCAGCACGAGAGATCTCGGCGGGCGGCCGACGAAGGGGTCGGGGTGCTGGCTGATCCCGTTCTGGGCCAGCCATGCGGTGAAGCGCGCGTAGTAGGCCTGCCCGCGCTCGCTCTTCTTCAGCTCCGCGTACATCGGCTCGGCGACCTCTTCCTCGTACCCCTCCCAGGCGACGAGGTTCGGGGAGAGCGAGATCTCGGGGACGCCCCAGCGCCGGGCGAGGACGCGCGCGGGGTAGGACGTGATGTCGTGCAGGACGAGGTCCGGCTCGTCGCCCGCATAGGCGCGGGCCAGCTCCGGCAGGACATGGATCGCGTCGGCGAGGAACGGCTCGATGTGGTCGATCAGTTCCGTGCCCCAGGCGTCCGGGTCGTCGTCCGGTGAGGGCAGCGTCGAGGTGTAGGGCCGGGGTTCGGCACCGGTCTCCGCGACCTTCCCGGCGAACGCGTGCGGAATCGCGTACGTGACGCGGTGCCCGCGGGCCACCAGTTCACGGATGACTTCGAGGCTCGGGTTCACGTGGCCGTGGGCGGCGATGGAGAACATGGCGATGTGGGCGGGCCGGGATGCGGCAGGTGCGGTCATGTCCCCGACTCTAAGCGAGACGAGACGTCTCGTGCAACCCCTTTCGTGCGACGCGGGCGGTTCCCGCGGCCAGGACCCGGCGTTGTAATCTGCAACCACCCAGACAAAGGGCGAGAAGGGCGACTCGTGACCGAACAGGACGGTAAGGGCGGCAAGGGTGGTTTCCCGGTGGATGCTCCGGGCGGGGCCGCCCCCGCCTCGCGGGACGCGGCGATCGAGGTCATCCAGCGCGAGCTGACCGCCTTCGCCCGCCGCTCGCGCGCCACCGCCGCGCGGATGCACCCCGAGCTCTCGCTCGTCTCCTTCACGCTCCTCGGCCACCTTGAGTTCCAGGGCGGCTGCCGGGCCACGGACCTCGCCGCGCACTACACCCTCGACAAGTCGACCATCAGCAGGCAGGTGGGCGCGCTGGAGAGGGCCGGGCTCGTCGAGCGGCGGCGCGACCCGGCGGATCACCGCGTGCACGTACTGCACCTGACCGAGCGGGGCAACGCCGTGCTCGCCCAGGTCGCGGGCGCCCGCCGCGTCGCCTTCCACGAGCGCCTCGCGGAGTGGAGCGGCCCCGACCTGTCGCGGTTCGCCGACTATCTGCTCCGCTACAACGAGAACGTCACCGGGAGCGCGGGCGAGTGACCGGCGCGGCGGCCCGATGACCGGCCGCGCCCGCCCCCCACGGCGTCAGCGCTGATAGCGCGCGAGGACCAGGTTCCCGTCCTTCACCAGCCGTTCGCGCAGCTCGGCGAGGTCGATGGCGCCGCTGTAGTACTCCTGGAACGCCGGGGTCGCGACCTTGTCCTTCCACTCGGGATAGCCGCGCACCGACTGGGCCGGGGCCGAGCGGAGGTCCCTGGCGAGGGCCGTGCCCGTGGCCCAGTCGTGCTCCGCCGTGTGCAGCGCGGGGTCCTTCAGCGCCTGCTCGCCGGTCGGCAGCATCCAGTCGCCGCGCGCCAGCTTCACCATGTTCGGCGGCCGGAGGAAGAAGTCGATGAACTCCGCCGCCTCCTTCTTGTGCGGGCTGTCCTCGGCGACGGAGAGCGTCTGCGGGCTGACCCCCTGCGCGAGTCCCCCGGACCCCGCGGGCGCGGGCAGCACCTGCCATTCGAAGCCCTCGGGGGCCTGCTGGACAATCTGCTGGCGGTAGGAGAAGCCGAGCGGGACCATCGCGTACTTGCCGCCGAAGAAGCCGGGCAGGGTGTCCGAGCCGCCCATGCCGAGCGTGCTGCCGGAGGCGCTCCGGTCGGTGTTCACCTGGTCGTGGACCGTGCGCGGCATGACGGCGTCGGCCTTCTCGAAGCGGACGTCGACCTTGCCGTCCGCACCCCGGTGGAACATCCGGCCGCCCGTCGACAGGGAGAGGTTGAGCGTCGCGGAAACCGGCTCCTTCAGGGGCCAGGCGACGCCGTACTTCCCGTCCTCGCCGTCGCCGAGCCGCTTGCTGATCCGCCGGAACTCCGGCCAGCTCCAGGGCTTCCCGGGGGTCGGAATCCGCACCCCCGACTTCTTCAGCCACCGGGAGTTGGCGATCAGGACGCGCGGCTCCTGGAGGAACGGCACTCCGTACACCTTGCCGCCGAACGTCGTCGTCTCCCAGCTCCGGCGCGGGATGTCCGACCTGAGGCGCTCGGGCAGCAGGCCGCCGAGGTCCGCGAGATAGCCGCCGTACGCGAAGTCGGCGAGGTCGTCGGACGCGTCATGGATGATGTCGGGCGCCTCGCCGCCCTCGAAGGAGGTGAGGAGCTGGTCGTGGACGCTGTCCCAGCTGCCCTGCACGTACTCGACCCGGACGTCGGGGTGCGTGGCGTTCCACTCCGCGACCAGGGCCTTGTTGGCGTCGACGGACTCCTTCTGCCAGGCCAGTGACTGGAACTGGAGGGTGATCCTCCCGTCGTCGCCGCCGGAGTCGCCGGTGCAGCCCGCGAGCAGCAGGGTGAGCGCGCCCGCGACACCGAGGAGCCGGAGCCGGGCGCGGTGGTGGCGCTGCGATGCCATCAGGCCTTCACCGCCCCCGCCAGCATGCCGCCCGTGATCCGCTTCTGGATGACCGCGAAGATGACGAGCGAGGGGATGGTCGCGAGGAAGGCCGCCGCGGCGAGCGGGCCGAGGTCGGCGACGCCCTCCGTACCGATGAAGCGGTTGAGGATGACCGGCAACGTCTGCTTCTCCGGGGTCTTGAGCAGGACGAGGGCGAAGAAGAACTCGTTCCACGCGGTGATGAAGGCGAACATCGCGGTGGCCACGATGCCGGGCGCGAGGAGCGGCGCGACGACCGAGACGAACGTCCGCACCCGGCTCGCGCCGTCCACCGCCGCCGCCTCCTCCAGCTCGGCGGGCACGGCGCGGACATAGCCCACGAGCATCCACAGCGCGAAGGGCAGCGACCACACCACATAGACCATGACCAGGCCGAGCAGTGAGTTGATCAGGTGCAGGTTCTTCAGGACCAGGAAGAGCGGGATGATGATCAGGACGAACGGGAACGCCTGGCTGATCACCACCCATCCGGTGGCCGCCTTCGCCAGGCGGTTGCGGTGCCGCGCCATCACATAGGCCATCGGGGTCGCGATGGCGACCGCGATCAGCGCCGCGCTGCCCGCCGCGACCAGGGAGTTGCCCGCGGCCCGCAGCAGCGGCTGCTCGTCGAAGGCCTGCCGGAAGTTCTCCAGGGTCGGGTCCTCGGGAATCCACGTGGGGTGCAGACTGCCCAGCTCGCGCGCGGGCTTGAAGGCCGTGGAGATCAGCCAGAGGAACGGGAACGCGAGGAAGACGAGGTAGGCGGCGAGCGCCGCGTACTGCGCGGCGCGGGCCGTCCTCTTCGTACGCGTCATGCCTCATCGCCTCCCTTCAGGCGGCCCACCAGGTAGCAGGCGAGGATCACGGAGATCACGGCGACCATGACGCAGCCCATGGCCGCGGCGTAACCGAACTGGCCGTAGCGGAAGGCCTCTTCGTAGGCGAAGAGCATCGGCAGGCGGGTGCGGCCGCCGGGGCCGCCCTGGGTGAGCACGTAGACCAGGGCGAAGGAGTTGAAGTTCCAGATGAAGTTCAGCGCGGTGATGGCCAGGGCCACCGGCTTGATCGCGGGCCAGGTGACCGTGGTGAAGCGCCGCCAGGCGCCCGCGCCGTCCATCGCGGCGGCCTCGTGCAGCTCGCGCGGGGTGTTCTGCAGTCCGGCGAGCAGCGCGACGGTGGTCTGCGGCATGCCCGCCCAGACGCCGACGACGATCACGGCGAAGAGGGCGGTGGCCGTGCCGGTCAGCCAGTCCTCGCCGGAGCCGAGGCCGAGGCGGGAGAGCGTTTCGTTGAGCACCCCGGCGTCCGGGTGGTAGACGAGGCGCCACATGATGCCGACGACGACCTCGGGCATCGCCCACGGGATGATCGCGAGGGCGCGCGCGAGCCAGCGCATCCGCAGCGGCTGGTTGAGCAGCAGGGCGAGGCCGAGCGCGAGGAAGAACTGCGGCACGGTGACGCCGAACGCCCACAGCAGGCCGATCCGGAAGGAGTCCCAGAACAGCGTGTCGTGCAGCAGGTCCTGGAAGTTCAGCGCGCCGGTCCACTGGGTGGGTTCGGTGCGGCCCGCCTGGGCGTCGGTGAAGGCCAGCGCGATGCCGTAGAGAAGCGGGCCCACGCTGAGGACCAGGATCGGGATCAGCGCGGGCAGCACGAGGAACCATGCGCCGTGATCCGCCTGCCCGGCTCCCCGCGCGCCTCGCGCTGACCGCTTCGTCGCGGTCGCCAATGTCACTGGATCGGCTCCTTCGGGCGGCTCAAGCGGGTCCGGCCGCCCCGGCGGCCCCCGTCATCGTGCTGATGTGATCTTGATACGTCAAGCAGCCGCACATCCCGCGCACACGCGTTGGCCAGTGCGAATGCGAGACTGTGGGCGATCAGGGTGAGGGGTGCGGGAGGCACGGGATGGACGAGACACAGGCGCGGCACGTACTGGACGCGGCGGCCCTCGCGGTTCCGGCGGGCGAGGCGAAGCTGATCGCCCTCGGCGAGAACGCGGTCTTCGCCGCGGGCGATATCGTCGTCAAGGTCGGGCGCGCCGCCCCCGAGCTCCTGGACCGGGCCCGGCGGGAACTCGCCGTCGCCCGGTGGCTCGAAGAGGCGGGCGTCCCCGCCGTGCGCGCCGCCGAAGCCACGCCCCGTCTGGTGGACGGCCATCCGGTGACGCTCTGGCACCGGCTCCCGGCGGCCGTGCGCCCCGCCGAGCCGCGCGACCTCGCCGCGCTCATCCGTGACGTGCACACCCTTGAACCCCCTTCCTTCCCGCTGCCCCGCCGTGAACTGCTCGGCGGCGTCGAGCGCTGGCTGCGGCTCGCGGGCGACGCCGTCGACCCGGCCGACGCGGACTATCTGCGGCAGCGCAGGGACGGCTTCGCCGCCGCCGCGGCGGCACTGACCCCGCACCTCGCCCCCGGCCCGATCCACGGCGACGCGCTGCCCCGCAATGTCCTCGTCGGCCCCGATGGCCCGGTGCTCGTGGACCTGGAGACCTTCTCCTCGGACCTCCGCGAGCACGACCTGGTGGTGCTGGCGCTCTCCCGCGACCGCTACGGACTCGCGCCCGAGGCCTACGACGGCTTCGTGTCGGTCTACGGCTACGACGTGCGCGAGTGGGAGGGGTGCGCCGTGCTGCGCGGCGCCCGGGAGACCGCGAGCTGCGCCTGGGTCGCCCAGCACGCGCCCGCCAACCCCAAGGCCCTGGCGGAGTTCCGCAGGCGGGTGGCGTCCCTCCGGGACGGCGATTCCGAGGTCCGCTGGTACCCCTTCTGAACCGGCTGGACCGGCCCTCGTGAACCAGCCCGCGTGAACTAACCCTCGCGCAGGGGCCATATGCCGTCGACGACCGCCTCCGCGTTGCCCTTGCCGCGCAGGAAGGCCTGGAAGTCGGCCGCCCACCGCGCATACCACTCGGTCTGACGGCGGTGCAGCTCGGCGGGGCCGAGTGCGGCGATCTTGGGGTGGCGGTCGGCTATCGCCCCGGCGAGGCGGACCGCGGCGAGGGCGTCGGCCAGGGCGTCGTGGGCCGTCTCCAGGACCACGCCGTACTCCGTGCAGACCGCTTCCAGGTTCCGCTTGCCCCTGCGGTAGCGGTCCGCGCTGCGGTCGATGGTGTACGGATCGATGACCGGTCCCGGCTCCGCGCCGCCCAGGCGCTCACGCAGGGACGGCAGGCCGTACCTGCGCAGCTCGGCGGAGAGCAGGCTCAGGTCGAAGACCGCGTTGTACGCCACGACCGGGACGCCCGCGAGCCAGTACGACGTGAGGACGTCGGCCAGGGCGCCCGCCACCTCGTCGGCGGGCCTGCCGTCGGCCGCCGCGCGCTCGTCGGTGATGCCGTGCACGGCCACCGCGTCCGCCGGTATCGACACGCCCGGGTCGGCGAGCCAGGTGCGGTGCCCCAGCGTCTCGCCCGCCTTCAGCTCGACGACCGCCGCGGTGACGATGCGCGAGTGCGCGGGGTCCGTCCCCGTGGTCTCCAGGTCGAACCCGACCATCAGCTCTTGGTGCCAGCCCATGGCCGCCCCCTTCTTCGTGGTGCTTTCCCCCAGTGACCACCACGATCGCATGCACCACTGACAACGCGAGGACCGCGTTCCGCTTCGCCCGCTCCCACGGCTGTCACCTGCCCCGCGGGGAGACCCGGCACGCGCCCGTCACGCGCCCGTCACGACACGGGACGCGAGTCCGCCCAGGCCAGCTCGAACTCCTCGCGATAGGTGGTGAAAAGCCCGCCTTCGCCTGGATCGTCCGACTTCACCACCCGGCCGCCGCCCCGCAGCACGAGCACCGGCGCCTCCATCCCCCGCGTCCTGCGCAGATACGACTGGACGACGGCGATGCCGTCCGAACCGTCCCCGTCGACCAGATAGGCGGTGAAGCGCGGCGTCTCGTCGAAGACCTGGATCTCGAAGGCGCCCGGGTCCCGCAGCCGTGCCCTGACCCGGCGCATGTGCAGGATGTTCATCTCGACCGTGCGGCTCAACTCGCCCTTTTTGATGCCCAGTTCGCGCTCGCGGCGCTTGACCGCGCTGCTCGCCGGGTTGAGGAAGAGCAGCCGTGCCCGGCAGCCGGACTCGGCGAGCCTGACCAGGCGGCGCCCGGAGAAGTTCTGCGCGAGGAGGTTGAGGCCGATCCCGATCGCGTCGAGGCGGCGGGCTCCGCCGAAGATGTCCTCGGCGGGGAACTGGCGCAGCAGCCGCACCCGGTCGGAGTGGACGGCGACCACGTCCGCGTAACGGTCGCCGACCAGGTCCTCGACGGCGTCGACGGGCAGGCGCCGCCCGGAGGGCGTGTCCGTGCCCGCGCCGAGTATGTCGAGCAGCCGGGCCGAGGCGCGCTCGGCCTGGGCGAGGACCGCCTCGGAGAGGGCGCGGTTGCGCGAGACGACGTTGCGGGTGACCTCCAGCTCGTCGAGGGCCAGCTCGACGTCGCGCCGCTCGTCGAAGTACGGCTCGAAGCAGGGCCAGTGCTGCACCATCAGCTCCCGGAGCTGGGGCAGTGTCAGGAAGCTGAGCACATTGTCGTCGGCGGGGTCGAGCAGGTACCCCTTGCGGCGGCTCACCTCGCGCACGGCGACCGCCCGCTGCACCCACTCCTGCCCGGCGGGGCCCGCGGCGGCGACCACCCAGTCGTCGGCGTGCACCGGTTCGTAGACCGGGCGCAGAACAGCGGCCACGACCGCGCGCAGCCGCTGTTCCACCAGGTTCAGCCAGATGTAGGCCCGCCCGGCGCGCTGGGCGCGCGTGCGGACCTCGTGCCAGGCGTCGGCGCCCCACTCCAGCTCGGGACCGATCTGGGACGCCGTCTCCATCGGCCGCGCCAGTGACACCGCTCCGGCGGGTACGTCCGCGGAGCCCCCCTCGTGACCCTCGTCACCTGGGGGCAGCTCCCGCCCACCCGAGCTCACCCGCGTACCGCCTTCCGCTTCCCTGCGCACTCCCCCGGTCAACGATCAAGGAAGGGTACTCCGCGAGCGGCGGGCGGTGCAGCCGGATGGGCAGGCCGGATCCTCAACCGCCGAGCGGCGGCTGGCCGTTCTGGCCCGCGAGGTCCTGCGGAGTGAGCGGACTCATAGCGGTGACGTCCCGCGCGGCCAGCGAGAAGCCCTGCCAGTGGACCGGCATCGGCTGCTGGTCCTCGTCCCGCGCGATGTGGTGGAAGCCGATGTGCACCCAGGTGACGGGGTGCGTCAGGGTCTGGCCGTTCACCCACTTGTCGACGCTGGTCGGCGCGGAGTTCGGGCAGCCCGGGTTGTCGCTCGCGTACTGCTCGCACTTGTTGTACTGGGTGAAGTACACGTCGTGCTTGGTGAAGGGCCGGCCCGCGTGCTTGTTGCTCGGTCCGGGCACGATCTCGTACGACCTGGGGTGGCCGTCCTTGTTCTTGCCCGCCCCGCTGACCACGCGCCACCAGCGCATGTCCTTGCGGTCGCCCGCGAGCTCCTTGGTGACCTTGGTGCGGGTCGTCTTCGTGGTGGGGCTGCCCTGGCCGGTCGGCGGGGTGACCTTGGAGTCGTACTGCTCGACCTTGGCCTTCGGTGAGCCGTCGAGGCCGAAGTTGAGCCGCCAGAAGACGTTGTGGGCGTGGCTCTCGGCCTTGGCCTGGTCGCCCTTGCCGATGGGCCAGCCGCGGCTGTCGCCACCGTCGTAGTCGTACGGCGAGAGGCTGCCCGTCGCGCCCACGTTGGAGGTGATCGTGCCGTCCGAGGAGAAGCGCCACTCGGTGATGTACTCGTACCAGGAGGCCTTGTTCACGCTGTAGACGAGCAGGTCCTTGCCCTGGCCGGTGTAGACCTTGCCGGTGCCGCCGGTGCTCTCGTTGTCGTTGAGGCGGTAGGCGTGCCCACGCGCGCGTGTGGTGGTGCACAGGCCCTTGATGTCGCCCCGGTGCGGGACCTTGACGGTCTTGATGGTGCCGCCGGGGCACTCACTGGTCTTGAGGTTCTGCAGGGCCTGGCCGAAGTCCGTGCCGGTGACGTCGTCGTACTCGGCCTCACCGTCGTCGTAGGGGACGTGCACCTGCGCGAGGCGGGCGCTGGTCAGGACGGGGATCGGCTTGGCCTCGCCCTTGGGCTGGTAGCTGATCTTGTCGAGTATCAGCCCGGAGAGCGTGTTGTAGTGCCAGCACATGCGCCAGGTCGTGCCGCCGTCGAGGGTCTGCTCGATCTTGTAGGCGTCACTGCAGTCGGCCGCGGCCGCGGGCGCGCTCGGCGCCTGCGGGGCGGCGGAAGCGGGTGTGGCGGCGCTCAGGGCGCCGCCGATGAGCGCGGAGACCGCGACGGCCATGGTGGCCCGGCCGCGGGCGCGCGAGAATCTGTTGACGTGCATTGCGGAGTGAACTCCCTCGTACGAGGAGAAACGAGTGTGGTCTCGGAAACGGGCACGGCCGCCGGGCCGTGCCGCGCGGCCGGAATCAGCCGAGGCGGCCCACGGTGCGGGTGCTCAGGTCGACGACGAGTGCCCTGGTGTCGATCCAGGGCCCGTTCTTGACCTTGGTGACGACCTGGAGGCAGCGGTGCTTGCCGCACTCGGCCAGTCCCGCGGGCACGCGCTCGACGGTCTCCTTGCGGAAGACCATGCCGCTGAGCTGGAGCTGTCCCGGGCCCGCGAGTTCCTTGCCGGTGGCGTGCTCGAAGTCCTTCTTCAGACCCTTGCCGAGCGGGTCGGCGATCAGGAGCCGGGCGCCCTCGGCGAGCTCGTCCTGGCTCGGCGGCGGCTGCACGTTCTGCGCGGTCGTGGTGTCGTCCACCTTGCCGGTCTCCAGATTGACCGTCTTGGTGATGACCGCGTCCTTCTTGTAGTCGTAGTAGACGACTTCGGCCTTGCGCTGCGCCGCCGCGCCGACGTTGGCCGGGTCCGGCTCGCTGAGGTTGGTGGAGAGCAGCTGCGGGCCGCGGTCACCCTCCACGTCGCGGGCGCTGGAGCGCAGCTGGCCGGAGACCGACACCTTCTCGGCCCGCTTGATCTCCTCATCGGTCAGCGGGTCGCTGCCGATGCCCTTCGCGCCCTCCTCGGGCGCCGCCTCGACGACACCGTCCTTGGCGATGGCGTTCTGCTCCTGGGCCGCCGCGTTGGCCTGGCGGCCCCCCGACTCGCC
>NZ_JASKYR010000719.1:0-3826 GCF_041028215.1 Streptomyces flavofungini | reverse complement strand
GCGTGACGGCGCTGTCAGCTTCGGGTCAGAGGGGCGGGGGCCGGGGGACCAGGGCGCCAGAACTCTGCCTCGAATGCGGAGTTTATACGATGCGTGTTCAGCCGATGTTTCATCTAACGGTGATCGACATTTCCGGCAAGAACTTATCGCGCCGTCGAGTTGAGGTTTTCCTCCCCATTTCACGGGCGGGTCGCTCCCGTGACCTCAGGCTTTTCCCCGGGAGCGGTCGGCCGATTCTCATCGGTCTTTTTGACCAAGCTCATGGGAAACGAATCTTCACTCTGCCGCATGCCCCGCGAATGTGCCGAGGCCGCGCGGGCCCGAGCCTACTCGCCGGCGGTCTCCCGCGGGGCGTTACGGATCACATTGGTTGGGCATAGTCCCTCGTACACAGCGGCCGGGCCCCCGGCTGCCCGTGCGAGGAGGGACAAGGCGATGGGGGATAAGGTCGCGGCGGGCGCGTTCGACCTGTCCGATCGGGACCGCTACCGCAGCAAGCTCCAGAAGTGCCTCACGGGACTCGAGCGGCTGCTGGAGGAGGAGCGGTTCGACCGGCCCCAGAATCTCATGGGGCTGGAGATCGAGCTGAATCTCGCCGGGCCCGACGGACTGCCGAGAATGTTGAATGCGCAGGTTTTGGAGCGCATCGCGAGCCGGGATTTCCAGACGGAACTCGGAATGTTCAACCTGGAAGTGAACATTGCCCCGCACCGGCTCGGCGGGCGCGTTCTCGACCAGCTCGCGGAAGAACTGCGCACCGGTCTCAACTATGCCCACAGAAAAGCGGCCGAACTGGACGCGGGCATCATCATGATCGGCATTCTGCCGACGTTGAAGAGTGCCGACCTGACCTCGGCGAACCTCTCCGACGTCGACCGCTACGCCCTCCTCAACGAGCAGATCGTGGCGGCGCGCGGCGAGCCCTTCGCCCTCGACATCGAGGGGGTGGAGCGGCTCACCTGCACCTCCGCGTCCATCGCGCCCGAGGCGGCCTGCACCTCCATCCAGTTGCACCTCCAGGTCACGCCCGGCCGCTTCGCCGACGTGTGGAACGCGGCGCAGGCCGTCGCCGCCGCGCAGATCGCCGTGGGCGCCAACGCGCCGTTCCTCTTCGGCCGCGAGGTGTGGCGCGAGTCGCGCCCGCCGCTGTTCCTCCAGTCCACCGACACCAGGCCGCCGGAGCTCCAGGCCCAGGGCGTGCGCCCGCGGACGTGGTTCGGTGAGCGCTGGATCACCGGGCCGCTGGAGCTGTTCGAGGAGAACCTCCGGTACTTCCCCGCGCTGCTGCCGCTGATGGACGCCGAGGACCCGCTCGCCGTGCTCGACGAGGGCGGGGTGCCCCAGCTCGGCGAGCTGGTCCTGCACAACGGGACCGTCTACCGCTGGAACCGCCCGGTGTACGACGTCGCCGACGGCGTCCCGCACCTGAGGGTGGAGAACCGCGTCCTGCCCGCGGGCCCCAGCGTCACCGACGTCATCGCCAACGTCGCCTTCTACTACGGGCTCGTACGGGCGCTCTCCGAGGAGGCGAGGCCCGTGTGGTCCCGGCTGCCGTTCGAGGCGGCGGCACACAACTTCGACGAGGCGTGCCGCCACGGCATCGACGCCAAGCTGCGCTGGCCGCGGCGCGGCAGGCTGGGCGGGACCGTGGAGGTGCCGGCCGTGGATCTCGTACGCGAGGAGCTGCTGCCGCTGGCCGCCGCCGGACTTGACGCGTGGGGCGTGGCGGCGGCCGACCGCGACCTCTACCTCGGGGTGATCGAGGAGCGCTGCCGGCGGCGGGTCAACGGCGCGTCCTGGCAGGCGGACACCTACCACCGGGCCCTGGAGCACGGGCTCACCAGGCAGGCGGCGCTCGCCGCCACCACCCAGCGGTACTCCGCGCTGATGCACGAGGGCGGGCCGGTGCACACCTGGCCGGTGGGGTTCCCCGGAGCGGCGGCGCGGCGGGGGTGAGCCGCGCGGTCAGCGCCGACGGCTGCCGGCCTCCATGATGGCCTTGAGCATGACGGCGTGGATCTGCGCGGGGTCGTCGACCTGGTGGCCGGAGCCGCCGGTGGCCGCGGCGATCTGCTCGACCTCGTCCTTGTCGGCGTCGGGGCCCACGGCTATCGCGATCACCGGCACCGGCTCCTCGGGGTCGGTGAGCTCCTCCAGCTGGGCGACGAGGGAGCTGCGCGAGATGCTGTCCGGGTCCTGGTTGGCACCGTCGGTGAGGATGACCAGGGCGTTGAACATGCCGTCCGCGTAGCTCGCGCGGGCCTTCCGGTAGGCGGCCAGGGTCGTGTCGTACAGGCCGGTGGCGCCGCCAAGGACGGGGCGCAGCTCGCTGAAGGCCCGGGAGAGCCGGTCGCGGTGGGTGGCGCCCTTCTCGCGGGTGCCGAGCCGTTCGGTGGGTTCGAGCTCGCGGTAGTCGCGGGCTCCGTCGAGCGCGGTGGCGAACTCCCAGAGGCCGATCTCGTCCTTGTCGGTGAAGCCCGCGAGGGCCTGGAGCAGCGAGGACTTGGTGACGTCCATACGGGACTGACCGCGCCCCGGCACGAGCTGCCGCATGGACTCCGAGGCGTCGACGACCGTGCTGAGCCGGGCGCTCTGCACCGTGATCGTCCACATGCCGAGGGTCTCCTGCACCTGCCGGTCGGACGGCGGTTCGATCGCCGCGGCCGAGTAGGGCTGCGGGGTACGGCCCCCCGCGGCGGTCACCAGCCTCCTGGACGGCTGGTCGGGGTCGGTCCTGAAGCCGTGCCCGGCCAGAATCTCCCGGCCCTCCTTCTCGCTGAACATCGCCATGAACCGCAGGGCCGCACGGCTGGTGTCGGTGGACATCTTCTCGTCCTCGACCAGCGTGTACGGGTAGTCGAGCCGGGGTGAGCCGTCCTCGGGGTAGAACAGGTCGAGTCTGGGCCCCCGGCCCGTCGACGCGTTGTGCGTGAACGCCGCCTGCTCGGAGACGATCAGCGCCTGGTTGCGGCGCGGGCCGCCCTCCCCGGCGTTCGAGCCGTCGCGGGCCAGCGTGTTCAGGAGCTGTCCGTCGGTGTCCGCCGTGCGCTTGGCGAGGCTCTTGGCCAGTGCGGCGGCCCGGGTCTCGCCCTCCGCGCCGCCCCGCTGCCGCGCCGACGCGCCGATCTTGGCGAGGGCGAGCAGGCCGGTGGCGCTCCGTGCGGGGTCGGCGGCGCCGAGGCGCACCGTGCCGTTTGCCATGGCGATGGCCGTCAACTCGGGCCAGGCATACGTCTTCCCCGGCCAGCCCAGGCTCTTCGCGGCGGAGGGGACCATGCCGACGCCGACGGGTGAGGCGGCGATGTTGCCCGCGGCGGCGATCTTTGTCTGCCGGGTGCCGCCGAGGCCGACGCGCTGCACCCACAGCTCGGAGTCGGGGACCCACACCTCGTACCCGGGGTCCTTCGTGCCGGAGCGGAGTTCGTCGGCGACCTCGTAGGAGTCGCGGGCGGTGACCCGGACGTCGACGCAGTGGCCGTCGGAGGTGATCTCCCGCTCCCTGGCGCTGTCGGCGGCGTCCCGCAGCGCGGGCGTCACATCCGGTGCGGCGACCACGTCCAGGCGTACCGCGTCGTCACCGCACGAGCCGGGGAAGGAGAGCAGACCGCTGCGGACGGCCACCGCCGTACCGCCCGCGACCACGAGGACGAGGGCCGTGGCGAGGGCGACCGAGCGGCCTCGCGCGCGTGGCCGGGGGTCCAGTGCGTCCGTTCCGTGCTCATCGGGCAAGCTGTGACGTCCCATGGCGGTGGTGCCCCTCCTTGATTGACGAAGCAAGGAAAGAGAGGGGTTACGCGCCCGGGAACGGCGGCCCTCCCCCTCGGCC
>NZ_JASKYR010000718.1:0-4211 GCF_041028215.1 Streptomyces flavofungini | reverse complement strand
AGGCACAGGTGCGCCCGCTGCTCCCCGGCAGCGCCACCTGCGGCGTCCTGATCACCGCCCGTGCCCGGCTCGGCGCCCTGGCCTGCACCCACCGCGCCGACCTCGACGTGCTCGACACGGAACCCGGCACCGAACTGCTCGCCCGGGTCGCGGGGGAGCGGCTGATCCGTGCCGAGCCCGGCGCCGCACGCCGCATCGTCGAGCTCTGTGGCGGCCTGCCGCTGGCCCTGCGCATCGCCGGGGCCCGTCTCGCGACCCGCAGGCACTGGACGGCACGCACCCTCGCCGAACGGCTCGCCGACGAGCGCCACCGCCTGGACGAACTGGCCGTCGGCGACCTGGAGGTGCGCGCCGGGCTCGGTCTGAGCTACCGCGCCCTGGACGAGAGGGCCCGCACCGCCCTGCGCCGCCTCGGCCTGTTCGCCGCGCCCGACGTGGCCTCGTGGGTGGTCGCCGCCCTCCTGGACGTGGACGAGGCGGCGGCGGACCGCGTCGTGGAACAGCTCGTCGACGCCCAGCTCCTGCACTGCACCTCCGTGGACCGCGCCGGACAGCCCCGCTACCGTCCGCACGACCTCGTACGGGTCTACGCGGCCGAGCGCGCCGAGGCCGAGGACACTCCCGCCGAACGGAGGGCCGCCGTCGGCCGGGCGCTCGGCGCCGGACTCCGGCTCACCGGCCGCGTCGCCGCCGCCACGCCCTCCGGAGCCGTCGAACTGCACCGCGGCTTCCTCGCCCCCACGATGCGCGGCGGCGCCGCGGCCGAGGCGTCGAGCCGCTCCGTGCGGTCCGCCGGACCCGAGGTGACCCGGCGGGCGCTCGCCGATCCGGCCGCCTGGTTCGAGGCCGAGGCCGACGCGCTGGCCGCGGCGGTGGAACGCGCCGCCGCCCTCGACCTGCACACCCTGGCCTGTGAGGCGGCCGCGGCCCTGTGCTCGTCCGCCTACGCCGTCGGCAACCGCTTCGAGGCATGGTGGCGCAGCCATGACACGGCGCTGGCCGCCGCCCGGCGCGCCGACGACCGCTCCGGCGAGGCGCTGCTGCTCATCGGCCTGGGGCAGCTCCGTTACGAGCAGGACCGCTTCACGGAGTCGCAGCTCTACTTCCGGCAGGCGGCGGAACTCTGCGCGGACCTGTGTGACGAGCGGGGCAGGGCCGCCGCCCTCGCCGGGCTCGGCAGCGCCCTGCGGGAGTCGGGCCGACTGCGGGCCGCGCTGGACGTACTCGGCCGTGCGGCGGAGGTCTTCCGCGCACTCGGTGACGACCCGGGCACCGGACTCACCTGCCGGTTCGCGGGCTCCGTGCACCTCGAACTGGGCGCGCACGAGGCCGCGTTCGCCCTGCTCGACGAGTCCTTGCGGGCCTACCGCAGGCTCGGCAGCCGCCGGGGCGAGGCGCTCACCCTGCGCTCGCTGAGCCTCGTGCACCGGTCACTCGGCTCCTATGACAGGGCCGAACGGCTCGCGGGGCGCGCCGTGGACCTCCTGAGCGCCACCGGGGACCCGCTCATGTCCGCCTACGCCTCGCAGGCCCGTGCGAAGTGCGCGCTGCGGCTCGGGCGCGCCGACGAGGCGGCGGCCGCGCTGCGGAAGGTCCTGGAGACCTGCCGCGCCCACGGCGACCGCTTCGGCGAGGCGCTGACCCTGCGGACCCTCGGCGAGTGCGAGCTGGCGGCGGGCCGCGCGGACGCCGCCGAACGGCTCCTCGGCCGGGCCGCGGAACTGTGGACCGCGCTGGAGCTGCCGCTGCCGCGCGCCCGCACCCTGCGCGACCTCGCGGCGGCGCGGGAGGCCGCCGGGGACCCGGACGGGGCGTTCGCGCTGCGGGCCGAGGCGCGGGACGTCTTCACCGCGTACGAGGCACGGGAGCGGGACGAACCGGGTGTCTGACCCCCGCCGGTCGGGCCCGGGCCGCGCTGAGGCAGCCCCCGGCCGGACCTCCGGCCCACTTGGCGCGAAATTGCAGAGAACTTGCAGCGGCGCCCGGCATGCTCGACATGTCGGCGGCATCCAAGGGGCCGACGGCAACGGGGGAGCCGACGGGGGAAGGGCCACTGTTGCCTCGCGCGGCCCATACGACCGAGCCTGTCGGCCGTATGGGCCGTAACGCGGCGTACGGGCCGTAGCGCGGCCTGCGGGCCCCGACGCGGCCTGCGGGCCGTCACCCGCCGTATGGGCCGTCACGCGCGTGGACCCGAGACCGGCACGAAGGGCCGAGCATGCCGCCGATCATCCTCATGAACGATCCGCGTGTCACCGGCATCCCGGTCCAGGAGTGCGGCGAGGCGCTGGTGGACCTGCGACGCCTCGGCTTCCTCGACGTCGACGACCGCCTCGCCGACCCGGCGGGCGCCTACGCGCTGCTCCGCGAGGGCGTGGCCCTGCGCCTCGCCCGCGCGGCGGAACTGCTGCCCGCGGGCCTGCGCCTGCTCGCCACCGAGGGCTACCGTCCGCTCGCCCTGCAGATCACGTACTTCGAGGAGTACGCGGCCGAACTCAGGGCCGCGCACCCCGAATGGTCGCCCGGCCACCTCCACCGGCAGACGAGCCGCTCCCTGTCACCGCCCGAGGTGGGCCCGCACGTCGCGGGCGCCGCCGTGGACCTCACGCTGCGCACCGAGGACGGCCCCGAACTCGACCTCGGCACGCCGGTCAACGCCAGCCCCGAGGAGAGCGACGGCGCCTGCTACACCGAGGCCGACGGCATCTCCGGCGAGGCCCGCCGCAACCGCCGCGTGCTCGGCACGGCTCTGGCCGCGGCGGGCCTCGTCAACTACCCCACCGAGTGGTGGCACTGGTCCTACGGAGACCGCTACTGGGCCCTGACGACCGGCGCCCCGGCCGCCCGCTACGGGCCGGTGACCCCCGGGACCGGCTAGCCGAGCGGCACGTCGAGCCGGGCGCGGCGGTGGCTGAACGTGGCGATCGAGTGCGGTCCGTGGTAGTTGCCCATGCCGCTCTCGCCGACGCCGCCGAACGGCAGTTCGGGCACGCGGAGATGGGCCATCGGAAGGCCGAAGCCCAGTCCGCCGGACGACGTCTCGGTCATGAGGCGCCGCCGGGTCGTGTCGTTGTCCGTGAAGCCGTACAGGGCCAGCGGCTTGTCGCGGTCGTTGATGAAGGCGATGGCCTCGTCCAGGTCCGCGACCTCCACGATCGGCAGGACGGGGCCGAAGATCTCCTCGCGCATCACGGGGTCGTCGCCCTTCACCCCGGACAGGACGGTCGGGGCGATGTACACGTCGTCGCGGTCGGTCTGCCCGCCGAAGACCGTAGTCCCGGAGTCGAGCAGCGCGGCCACGCGGTCGAAGTGGCGCTGGTTGACCATGCGTCCGTAGGCGGCCGACGTCTGCGGGTCGGGGCCGAACAGCTTCTGGACCGCCTCGGCGAGGGCGGACTCCAGGGCACGGGCGGTGACCGGGTCGGTCAGGACGTAGTCCGGCGCCACGCAGGTCTGCCCGGAGTTGCGGAACTTGGTGTCGGCGAGGCGGGCGGCCACCGCCCGCACGTCGGTGTCCCGGTCCACGAACACCGGTGACTTGCCGCCGAGTTCCAGGGTGACGGGGGTGAGGTGCTCGGCCGCGGCCCGCATCACGATGCGTCCGACCGTGCCGTTGCCGGTGTAGAAGATGTGGTCGAAGCGCTGGGCGAGCAGCTCCGTGGTGCGCGGCACGTCGCCCTCGACGACGGCGACCGCCTCCGGGTCCAGGTACTCCGGCAGCAGCCGGGCCATCAGCGCCGAGGTGGCGGGGGCGACCTCGCTCGGCTTGAGGACGACGGTGTTGCCCGCCGCGAGGGCGCCCGCCACCGGCACCAGGGAGAGCTGGACCGGGTAGTTCCAGGGCGCGATGACCAGGACGGTGCCCAGCGGCTCGTAGTGGGTCCCGGCCGTGGACCCCGCGGGCAGCCCGGCGAGAGCGGCCGGGTCCAGCGGCTGAGGTTCGAGCCAGGCCTTGAGGTGGGCCAGCGTGTGGTCGATCTCGCGTACGGGGAAGTCGACCTCGGCGGCGGACGCCTCGGGGCGGGGCTTGCGCAGATCGCTGTGGAGGGCGTCGGTGACGGCGTCGCGGTTCTCGGTCAGGAGCGCGCGCAGCCGGGTGAGCTGCTCCTCGCGCCAGGCAAGCGGGCGGGTGCGGCCGGTGGCGAAGGCGGCGCGGAGGCGGGCGACGAGGGCCGGGATGTCCTCGGTGCCTGCGGTGCCTTCTGCGGGGG
>NZ_JASKYR010000717.1:0-3474 GCF_041028215.1 Streptomyces flavofungini | reverse complement strand
CCGGCCGACGACGGCGCCTACGTCACCCCGCTGGTGCGCAAGCTCGCCTCCGAGAACGGCGTGAACCTCTCCGAGGTCACCGGTTCCGGTGTCGGCGGCCGCATCCGCAAGCAGGACGTCATCGCCGCCGCCGAGGCCAAGAAGTCGGCCCCGGCCCCGGCCGCCGCCGCTCCGGCCGCCAAGGCCCCGGCCCTTGAGGCCTCCCCCCTCCGCGGCCAGACGGTCAAGATGACCCGCATGCGCAAGGTCATCGGCGACAACATGATGAAGGCCCTGCACTCGCAGGCCCAGCTGACCTCGGTCGTCGAGGTCGACATCACCAAGCTGATGAAGCTGCGCGCCAAGGCGAAGGACTCCTTCGCGGCACGTGAGGGCGTCAAGCTCTCCCCGATGCCGTTCTTCGTCAAGGCCGCCGCCCAGGCGCTGAAGGCCCACCCGGTCATCAACGCCCGGATCAACGACGACGAAGGCACCATCACGTACTTCGACTCGGAGAACATCGGCATCGCCGTGGACGCCGAGAAGGGTCTGATGACGCCGGTCATCAAGGGTGCGGGCGACCTGAACATCGCCGGCATCTCCAAGAAGACCGCCGAGCTCGCGGGCAAGGCGCGTGGCGGTGGCCTCACCCCGGACGACATGTCCGGCGCCACCTTCACGATCTCCAACACCGGTTCGCGCGGCGCCCTGTTCGACACGGTCATCGTGCCGCCGAACCAGGCCGCGATCCTCGGCATCGGTGCCACGGTGAAGCGCCCGGTCGTCATCAACCACCCGGACCTGGGCGAGACCATCGCCGTCCGTGACATGACGTACCTGTCGCTCTCCTATGACCACCGCCTGGTGGACGGCGCCGACGCCGCCCGCTACCTGACCGCGGTCAAGGCGATCCTGGAGGCCGGCGAGTTCGAGGTCGAGCTCGGCCTGTAGTTCCGCCCGGCGAGACGCTGTAAGACTCGTCTCATCAGCGGCCGCGCCCCCGTCCGGAGTCCTCCGGGCGGGGGCGCGGCCGTATTGTCTAGGGGTCACACGCCCTTGGGGTCCCGATGCCCCCGCCGGAGGAGCCCACATGACCGCGCCCGTTGTCCACTCGCTGCGCGACCAGATCCGCGAGCACATCGTGGAGGGGATCGTCAGCGGGCGCTGGAAGCCGGGCGAGCGCATCGTGGAGCGCCGCATCGCCGTGGAGCTCGAGGTCTCGCAGACCCCGGTGCGCGAGGCCCTGCGGGAGCTGGAGACGCTGCGGCTCATCGAGTCGGCACCCAACAAGGGCGTGCGGGTACGGAATCTGACCGCGGCCGACCTCGAGGAGAGCTACCCGGTCCGCGCGGGCCTGGAGGCGATCGCCGCCGAGCTGGCGGCCGAGCGCCTCGCCGAGGACTGCTCGGCCCTCGAACCCCATGTGGCGGCCCTCTACGAAGCCGACCGCGCCGCCGACGGCACCGGGCAGGTCAGGCACACCGTCGCCTTCCACCGCGAACTGGTGCGGGCGGCGGACAACTCCGTGCTCCTGCACACCTGGGAGGGCCTTGGCATCGAGGTCTTCACCGCCCTGTCGATCCGCTGGCTCGGCACGGTCCAGCAGTCCTACGCGGAGGAGCACGAGGCGCTGGTCTCGGCCTTCAGGGAGCGGAATCCCGCGATCGCGGAGCTGGTGAAGGCGCACGTCCTGGGCTGCGCGCCGCGCGCCTGACCCATCCCGCCCAGTAACGGATGAGGACGGCCACCCCGGCGGTCGCCTTCCGCCGCGCGCACGGCCTCCCCCGGCCCCGCTCATAGTCGTCGTGACCCGCTCATACGCGCTCCCATCTGCGCCGATCCTTCGAATCAAAGGCACCCCGTGCCCACTTGGCTGGCACCGGATGCCTACTTTCTTCATCTGAAGAGATTTTTCCCTTCAAGCTTTGATCGATCATCGATCACGGGATTACAGTCGTCGACGGGCTCTGACCCGAGCCTCACGCCCTGTCCTGCCAGACACGGCACCCCCACCCCTTACCGAACAGGGGACCCCCTCCGACTCAGGAAGGCGGCGCAATGACCGACCCCTCCGCAATCCAGCCGAGCGAGCTCGACCAGCTCCCGGACCGCGACCCCGAGGAGACCGCCGAATGGCAGGCCTCCCTGGACGCCGTTACCAAGGCGGCCGGGCCGCACCGTGCCGCGTACCTGATGCGCCGCACGCTGGAGCGCGCCGAGGGCGCGGGCCTGGCGCTGCCCAAGCTCCTCGAGACCGACTACGTCAACACCATCCCCACCGCCGCCGAGCCGGAGATCGACGGCGACGAGGAGATGGAGCGGAAGATCACCGCGTGGAACCGCTGGAACGCGGCCGCGATGGTCACCCGCGGTTCCAAGCACGGCGTCGGCGGCCACATCGCGACCTTCGCGTCCGCGGCCTGGCTGTACGAGACCGGCTTCAACCACTTCTTCAAGGGCAAGGAATCCCAGGACGCACCCGGCTCCGGTGACCAGCTCTACATCCAGGGCCATGCCTCCCCCGGCATCTACGCCCGCGCCTTCCTCGACGGCCGTCTGAACGAGACGCAGCTCGACAACTTCCGCCAGGAGGCGGGCGGCAACGGCCTGCCCTCCTACCCGCACCCCCGCCGCCTGCCTTGGCTGTGGGAGTTCCCGACGGTGTCGATGGGCCTCGGCCCGCTCTCCGCCATCTACCAGGCGCGCTTCAACCGCTACCTCACCAACCGCGGCATCAAGGACGTCTCCGCCTCGCACGTGTGGGCGTTCCTCGGTGACGGCGAGATGGACGAGCCCGAGTCGACGGCGGCCCTCGCACTGGCCGCGCGTGAGGGCCTGGACAACCTCACCTACGTCATCAACTGCAACCTCCAGCGTCTCGACGGCCCGGTCCGCGCCAACTTCCGCGTGGTCCAGGAGCTGGAGGCCCAGTTCCGCGGCGCCGGCTGGAACGTCATCAAGATCATGTGGGGCAACGCCTGGGACGAGCTCTTCCAGCTCGACACCACGGGCGCCCTGGTCCGCCGCCTCCGCGAGGTGCCGGACGCGCAGTTCCAGACGTACGCGACGCGCGACGCCGCCTACATCCGCGAGCACTTCTTCGGCGCCGAGCCCGCCCTCGCCGAGATGGCCAAGCTGATCGGCGACGACAAGATCAGCGAGTGTTTCCACCTCTCGCGCGGCGGCCACGAGGCCCGCAAGGTCTACGCGGCCTACCGTGCGGCGCTCACCCACAAGGGCGCGCCGACCGTGATCCTCGCCCAGACCGTCAAGGGCTTCACCCTCGGCAAGGGCTTCGAGTCCAAGAACGCCAACCACCAGATGAAGAAGCTGACGGTGGACGAGTTCAAGGACATGCGCGACCTGCTGGGTCTGCCGATCCCGGACAGCGCCTTCGTCGACGGCCAGGTGCCCTACGGCCACCCCGGCGCCGACTCCCCCGAGGTCCGCTACCTCCAGGAGCGCCGCGCGGGCCTCGGCGGCCCGGCCCCGGCC
>NZ_JASKYR010000716.1:0-3689 GCF_041028215.1 Streptomyces flavofungini | reverse complement strand
GTCGGGGCCCGCGTATCCGAGGTCGTTGCCGACGAAGCGCAGTGGGGGCCGGTCGGGGTGGGTGACGTTGTGGCGGCGCATCCAGTGGATGAGGTCGAGGTACTCCTCGGTGTTCCAGAAGACGTACTGTCCCTGGAACTCCTCGCGCATAATCCGTGCCGGGTCACCGGTGCCGTGCACCACATAGGCGTCCAGGCGCAGTCCGGTGCTCCAGCTCGCCTCCAGGGCGAACGTGGTGAAGCCCCGGGTGGCCACGAGCTTCTTGAAGGCGCGCACCTTGAGGGTGAAGAACTCATGGCCGCTGTGGGCGGCCTCCCCGAAGCCGACGACGCGGGCGTCGCCGACCATCCGCCCCACGGCGTCCAGCTCCCCGAGCGGCACCGCGTGCCGCTCCAGCGCGTCGAGGGGACCTCGGGCCGGGGCGGCGCCGGCGGGTGTGACGCCGAGCGGGACGAGCGCTCCGGCGGTGAGCCCCGTGGCCGCGAGCCGGAGCATGCGGCGACGTGAAACAGCTTGTGAGGCGTGGTGCATGGCAACTCCCGTACGTCGGAACCGCTTTGACGTCCATGACATTAGACGTGACTTGGGCAAGCGCGCAATACGCTTGTATAGATCGTGCGCCCGAGGTGAGGGTCCGCGATGGCAGTCGGCTAGTCTGTGCCGCCATGGGAAACCGAGAGGACCTGCTGGCCGGGGCCCGGCGCTGTCTTGAGGAGAAGGGCTGGGCGCGCATCACCGTGCGCGACATCGCCGCCGCGTCGGGGGTGAGCATGGCGGCGATCGGATACCACTTCGGCTCCCGCGAGGCGCTGCTCACGTCGGCGCTCATCGAGGCGATCGACGAATGGGGGACCCGGCTCGGCCGCACGCTGTCCTCGTACGGCAAGGAGGGGGCGACCGAAGCCGAGCGCTACGAGGCGCTCTGGGCGGCCGTCATCCGGTCCTTCACCACCGACCGCACACTCTGGCTCGCCACGCTCGAAGCCCTGGTGCAGGCGGAGCACTCCGATGACCTGCGCCGCTATCTGTCCGGCGGGCAGGTCCAGGGGCGCCGAGGTCTTGCCGCTCTGCTGAGAGGCGAGCCGGAGGACGAGATCGACGACGCCACGGCCCGCACGCTGGGAGCCACGCAAATGGCGCTCTTCACCGGCCTGATGACCCAGTGGCTCACCGACCCGGGACAGGCTCCCGGCGCCCGTGACGTCGTCTCCGGCCTACGCGCACTCACGCCGCTCGTCGGCTCGGGCGGGCGCGCTCAGCCGTAGCCGGGGCGTGCCCGGTCGATCGCGATCAGGTGGTCGGGCAGTCAGAAGAAGTGACGGACGAAGACGTCCGACTTCCCGTTGGTGTCGCCGGGCACGAGGTCGTCGGCGGTGGAGTGGAAGACGACGTCGCGTCCGCCGGTGCTGACCGCGTCGGTCCCGGCCGTCGCGGGCTGGTGGGAGACGGTCTCGTCGGTGCCGGTGCGCAGGTCGCGCAGCTTGAGCGAGGGCCCGCCGGGGTCGTTCGGGGCGTACAGCAGATAGCGGCCGGTGGGATCGATGGCCAAGCCCCTGACGCCCGGCAGGTGCTGGGCGGTGCCCGTGCCGGTGTCGTGGACGTAGGTGTCCGGGCCCGAGAGGTAGACGACCTTGCTGCCGTCGTCGCTCAGCTGGACGAGAGCCGCCGCTCTGCCGGGACCCTCGATCGGGGTGGCGGCGGTTGTGCCGGACCGGTCCCACACGAAGACGTCCTCCGCCTTGCCGTCCTGGTAGGCGACATAGCGGCCGTCACCGCTGATGGACGGCCGGGACGGCTGCGTATGGGCGAAGGAGGCGACCAGCTCGTGGGCGCCGGTCCTCCAGTCCTCGATCTCGACGCGCTGGCCGAAGGTCTGCTGCCGGTAGGAGAGGGTGGCGTGGGCGGTGTAGCGGCCGTCGGTGTTCAGCGAGGGCTGGTTGCAGGTGAAGAGTGAACAGTTGGTGGAAGCGGTTCTTCCCGTGCTCACCTGGTACTGGCGGATGCGCACGTCGTTCATCCACTGCACCGGGTAGGCGACGTAGGCCCCGTCCCCACTGATCACCGGGGCCTGAACCGTCGTCAGGTGGCCCATCCGCTGGGTCTGCCCCGTCCGCCGGTCGCGGACGAACACCTTGTCCCCGCCCGTGGTCTCGTCGGACGTGAGGTTCCTCGCCGACGACGAGAAGACGACGTGACGGCCCTCGGGCGTGATCGAGGCACCGGCGGAGCTGTCATCGGCCTGGCTCCCGTCGGCCGCGACGCTGATCCTCTCCACACTGGCCGCCCGCGAGCCCGAGGACTCTGCCGACGCGGTGCCGGGCAGTACCGCCGAGACCGCGCAAGCGGCAACCGCCGCGCAGAGCGCGACACGCGTCCGTCTGGTGCCGCTCCGGTTCGCGTTTCCCCTCATTTTCCCCCCAGGCATGACGTGGTCATCCCCTCCGGCTCCCCACCGGAGGACCACCAGCATGCAACCGTGATGGCGCTGTGGGGTCAATGGGGCGTCAGCCGGCCCCGGGCCTCGTCCGGCACCGCGTAACCGGGAACCGACGGCCAGCGCACGGTCAGCACCACCGACTCCTCCTCCGCGAACCAGGAGTGGTTCCCCAGGCGGACAAGGAGAGCGGTGCGTTCTTCGCCAGCACGGCGTCCCGGCCCGCGTTGCCCACGTACACGCTGTCGTTCACGGGAGTGGACCGTAGCAGTCGCGTCCTCGCTCAGGCGCGGCAGTGGAAGATGCCCCAGCGCAGGTCGCCGCGTCGGGACGCGGCGTGCCACAGGGGGAGATTGGCGAGGAGGCTGTCGACGTAGCCGGGACTGATGACGCGGCGGAGTTCCTGTTCGTGCCGCCGGGTCTCGTCGGTGATGCGTTCGTAATGCCGGGTCAGCTGCTCGCTGCGGTCGTCGAAGTCGATGCGCGAGAGGCCGATGCCGGAGAGTGTGCGGCGGTAGAAGCCGGGGGTGGCCAGGGCCTCCACGCCCAGGCGAGCGACGACCGGGCGCAGGGCTTCGGCGGAGGCGTCCTCGGCGGCCATCGTGTCGGTGAAGACCAGGGCCCCGTCCGGCCTCAGGACACGGACGGCCTCGCGGAGCACGCGGGCGCGATCGCCGCTGTGGCAGAAGGCCTCCTGGGACCAGACGACGTCGAAGCGGTGGTCGGGCCACGGAATGTCGTGGAAGGACCCGGTGACCACGTCGATGAGGTGGTCGAGGCCGCGCTCGGCGTTCCTGGCGCGATGGCGCCGGTTCTGGGGCTCGCTGAGGTTGAGGGCGGTGACGCGGCACCCGAAGCGTCCGGCCAGACAGCGGGTCGCACCTCCGTACCCGGAACCGAGGTCCAGTACCGAGCTGCCCGAGTGCAGCAGGTCACTCACCCTGTCCGCGGCCTGCTCGACGGTGCGGCGCGAGGCATCGGCGACGGGCTCGTCCGCTCTGGCGTAGGTGCCGGTGTGAATGTCCTCGCCACCCCACACCGCGTCGTAGAACGCGTCGACGTCCGAGGTGGCGTAGTACGCGCGGGCCGCCTCCTCCGAGTCCGACGCACCGCTGTCCAGCATGGGCCCCTCCTCACCTCACCCCATGTCCTGTCGGGTCAACAGGGGACTGTCACGGCCGGGCTGTGCATGTCGTACCGAATGTAGTCGCCGTCCCRGCCGTGCGCACGGATCGCCGCGGGGACGGGGGGACGG
>NZ_JASKYR010000715.1:0-3389 GCF_041028215.1 Streptomyces flavofungini | reverse complement strand
CGATGCGTACTCTGATCACCACCGCCTTCGTCTCCCTCGACGGCGTCGTCGAGGCCCCGGGCGGCGAGCCGGGCTACCGGAACGCCGGGTGGACCTTCAAGGACATGGAGTTCCTGCCCGAGGCGTTCGAGATCAAGGGCCGGGAGCAGAAGGAAGCGGCCGCGATGCTGCTCGGCCGGGTCAGCTACGAGGCGTTCAGCCCGGTGTGGCCGGACATGGCGGACTTCGCCGACTACAAGCCGCTCCCCAAGTACGTCGTCTCCACCACGCTCGCCGAGAAGGACCTGGTGGCGAACTGGGGCGAGACCACGATCCTGCGCTCCCTCGACGACGTCGCCGCGCTGAAGGAGACCGAGGGCGGCCCGGTCATCGTCCACGGCAGCGCCACCCTGAACCGGAACCTCTCCGACGCCGGCCTGATCGACCGCTACCACCTGCTCGTCTTCCCGCTCCTGCTCGGCGCGGGCAAGCGGCTCTTCAGCGCGACGGACAAGGACGCCCAGAAGCTGCGGCTCGTCGAGCACGAGGCGTACGCCAACGGCCTCCAGAAGAACGTCTTCGACGTGGTCCGCTGAGCTCCTCCGGCGTGCTCCGCCGGGCCTCAGCCGACCAGGCGGGCACGGAGCCTCAGGACCGTGCCCGCCTCCAGCCCGAGCCCCTTGGCCAGATAGCCGCCGAAGCCGCCGTACCGCTTGGCGGCCTCGGACAGGGCGGTGCCGAGGTAGTCCGCGCGGACCTCCTGGAGCGGGATGAGCAGTTCCGGGTCCCGCATCGTCCCGCTCCGCCGCAGCGCCTCGCGGACCGCCGCGTCGTACGCGGCCCGGTAGGTGTTGGAGGCCAGGTAGTCGCCCTCGGCCGTGCGCTCGGGGACCCCGGCGAGCCGCAGCAGCAGATAGCTCGTCCAGCCCGTGCGGTCCTTGCCCGCGGTGCAGTGGTAGAGCAGCGGGGAGCGGCTGTCCGCGACGGCGCGCAGGGTGGCGGCGAACTGAGCGCGGTTGGCCCGGTCGGTGACGAAGGTGCGGTAGACCTCGCGCATGAAGGCGGCGGCCCTGCCGTTGCCCAGCATCTCCTCCTGCTTGGCCGGGTCCCTCGAGCCGATGGCGCTCATGAGCTGGACGAACAGTCCGTTGTCGGTGACCGGCCGTGACTCCGCCACGAGCCCGTCCGGCAGCCGGTCCGGCCCGTCGTACCGGACCTCGGCGGGCACCCGGAAGTCGATCACCTTCGTGAGTCCGAGTCCGGAGACCGTGACGAGGTCGGCGTCGGTGAGCTCGCTGAGCGCGTCGGCCCGGAAGACCCGGCCGTGGCGGACCCGCTCTCCGTCGAGGGTCCGGTACCCGCCGAGGTCGCGTACGTTGACGGCGCCTTCGAGCGGGATGAGGCGGACGGCGTCTCGCGCGCGGGCGTGCGCCCGTGTCCCGCGGTCCGGTGCCGCGGCCCCCGCGGGAGCCGCCCAGGCGGGCAGGGTGCCGAGGAGGAGCGAGGCGATCGTCAGTCCGGCCGCGGTACGGGTACGAGAGATGCGCATCGGTGATCCGCCTTCCCACGGGCAACGCCCTACCAAACGATTGTTTGGCTGAAGGTAGCGAGGTGGTCTTGAAGTGGGAAGGGGCAGGGCTCACGTGGCGGACGATGCGAGGGGCGAGGCCGGGAACATCCGCTCCGTGCGGCGTGTTAAAGTTATGTGTTGCAGTTTTGGTACCCATGAACTTTATGTGCGCCTGACGGGAATGCTCCGAGGGCGCATATTTGTTTTTTCCGGTTCTCTCCGGATGGGGTCATTGCGGCGCTGGAGTCTCACAATTCGGTGATTCTCCATACTCTGCCCCTGTTGAGGAGATTGACATGGCAACCGGCACCGTTAAGTGGTTCAACTCGGAAAAGGGCTTCGGCTTCATCGAGCAGGACGGCGGCGGCCCCGACGTCTTCGCCCACTACTCCAACATCGCGTCCTCCGGCTTCCGTGAGCTGCTCGAGGGCCAGAAGGTTTCCTTCGACGTGACCCAGGGCCAGAAGGGCCTGCAGGCCGAGAACATCGTTCCTGCCTGATCGTCGCAGCGCGCGAACCTCACAGCCGAGGCCCGCACCTTCGGGTGCGGGCCTCGGCTTGCGCTGTCATCGGGCCCGACGGGCCCAGAGCCGCACCGGCTCAGAGGTCCGGAATGTCCAGCGACCAGGAAGGCATCACTGCATGAATCGCTCCGAAGGCCCGGCACGACCCGCACGCAAGCGACCCGCGACCGGGGGCGGCAGGGGCCGGCCGAACGGTCAGGCCAAGGGCGCCGCCGCCACGAGGAAGTCCGCCGGGCGCAGGCCCAAGCCCGCCCAGGGCGGCGAGTTCGCGCTCCCCGAGACCATGACGCCGGCGCTGCCGGCCGTCGAGGCCTTCGCGGACCTCGACATGCCCGAGGCACTCCTGAAGACGCTGGCCGCCCAGGGCGTCACCGAGCCCTTCCCGATCCAGGCCGCCACGCTCCCCAACTCCCTCGCGGGCCGCGACATCCTCGGCCGCGGGCGCACCGGATCGGGCAAGACGCTCGCCTTCGGCCTCGCCCTCCTCGCCCGTACGGCGGGACGGCGCGCCGAGTCGAAGTCCCCGCTCGCCATGGTCCTGGTCCCCACGCGTGAGCTGGCCCAGCAGGTGACGGACGCGCTCACGCCGTACGCGACCTCGGTCAACCTCCGCCTCGCCACGGTCGTCGGCGGCCTGTCGATCGGCAAGCAGGCGGGCACGCTGCGGCGCGGCGCCGAGGTCCTCGTGGCCACGCCCGGCCGCCTCAAGGACCTGATCGAGCGCGGCGACTGCGACCTCTCCCAGGTGCGTACGACCGTGCTCGACGAGGCCGACCAGATGGCCGACATGGGCTTCATGCCCCAGGTCACCGCGCTGCTCAAGCAGGTCGAGCAGGGCGGCCAGACCATGCTGTTCTCGGCGACGCTCGACAAGAACATCGACCGGCTCGTCCGGATGTTCCTCACCGACCCCGTCGTGCACTCCGTCGACCCCTCCGCGGGCGCGGTCACGACGATGGAGCACCACGTCCTCTACGTCGCCGACGAGACCGACAAGAAGGCCGTCGCCATGCGGATCGCCGCCCGCGAGGGCCGCGTGATCATGTTCCTGGACACCAAGCGCGCCGTGGACCGCTTCACCAAGCGGCTGCTCGCCAACGGTGTACGGGCCTCCGGCCTGCACGGCGGCCGCTCGCAGCCGCAGCGCAACCGGACCCTGGACCAGTTCAAGAACGGCCAGGTCACGGCGTTGATCGCCACGAACGTCGCGGCGCGCGGCATCCACGTCGACGACCTCGACCTCGTCGTCAACGTCGACCCGCCCACCGACCACAAGGACTATCTGCACCGGGGCGGGCGCACCGCGCGGGCGGGGG
>NZ_JASKYR010000714.1:0-5088 GCF_041028215.1 Streptomyces flavofungini | reverse complement strand
CTGCGCAGCCGCGCGTCCGGGTCCGTCGTCGCGTCGTAGGAGACCAGGCGGGGCAGCGCCGCCGCGAGGATCGCCACCGAGGCCACGCAGGCCAGGCCGCCGGACCAGATCGCGGGGCGCGTCCCGGTCCAGCCCGCCGTCGCGCCCGCCCGCATCTGGCCGAGCTGCGGGCCCACGCTGTACGAGAGCACCTCGATGCCCGCGAGCCGCCCCCGCAGCTCGTCGGGGATGGTCTGGTTCCAGATGGTGGAGCGGCCGAGCCCGCTGAGCATGTCACCGGCGCCCGCGAGCGCGAGGCACCCGAGCACCGCCCATACGTTGCCGAACCAGCCCGCCGCCGTGATCGCCAGGCCCCACCCGGCCGCGCCGAAGACCACGAGCAGCCCGTGCCGCCGGACCCGTGACGTCCATCCGCTGGTGAGGCTGAGCAGCAGGGAACCGACCGCCCCGGCCGCGTACATCAGCCCGAGCGACCACTGTGCGTCGAGGTCGTCCGCGAGGAACGGGAAGATCGTGTTCGGGAAGGCGAAGAACATCGCCGCCATGTCGATCGCGTACGTGCCGAGCAGGACCGGCCGCGACCACGCGTACCGCGCGCCCTCGGCGAGACCGCGCAGCGAGGGCTTCTCCGCGTCGTGCGCGGCGGGCGCGGGCGAGAGCCGGACGCACAGCAGGACCGAGACCGCGAAGCCGACGACCGTCACGGCGTACGCCGACGCGTGCCCCGCGTACGCGACGACCAGGCCCGCGAGCGAGGGTCCCGCGATCGCGCCCACGTTCCAGCGCAGCGAGTTCAGCGCGGCGGCGGCCGTGAGCTGGTCGTGCGGCACGATCCGCGCCATCAGGGAGTCCAGCGCGGGCCGCTGAAGGCCGGAGAGCGCGGCGACACCGGCCGCCACGACATAGAGCGGCCAGAGCAGCGGCTCCGGCAGCAACGCGTTGACCAGCAGGATCGCGGCCAGCAGACCCAGGGCCGCCTCGCTCAGGAGGATCACCTTGCGGCGGTCGACGGCGTCGGCGAGCGCGCCTCCGTACAGCCCGAAGACGATCAGCGGCACCAGTTCGACCGCGCCCATCGCGCCCACCGCGAGCGGCGAGTCCGTCAGCTCCTTGATCTGCAGCGGCAGGGCGACCATGGCCATGAAACTGCCGAAGTACGTGACGAGCCCCTGCACCCACAGCAGCCGGAAGTCGCGGGTGGAACGCCAGGGGGAGAGGTCGGGCAGTATCGAGGAGAGGGGCACGAACAGCCATGCTCAGCGGCGCTGGCACCCCGGGCAACCGAATTTCCTCGGCCGGTCCTACCACCGGGCGGGCGGCGGCGAGGTGAGCTGGTCCGCGAGGCGCGAGAGGCGGTCCCGCAGCCGTCGGCGCCCCCGCGCCTCGGGCAGCGCGTTCTCCCCGGCCGCCGCGCTCACCAGGTGCTGCACCGTGTCGAGGTCGAGGTCGGGCGTCTCCGGCACGGCGAGGGCATCGTGCGCGAGGGCGGCCAGATCGCGGTCGCCGGAGCCGAGGGCGAGGACCGTGGCCCCGGCCCGCCGCGCGTCGTGCACCCGCGTGAGCAGCTTTCCGTCCGGCGCGTCCGGCGCCACGACCAGCAGCGTCTCGCCGCGTCTGGCGGCCTCGATCCTGCCGAGCCCGGTCGACAGGTGCGCGGGGTCGGAGGCGAGCACGCGGTGGCGCACGAGTGTCGGGGTCAGCTCCGGCGTGCCCGACCAGGCGGCCTCGTCCACGAGGTGCGCCGCGAGGTGCCACGGTTCGTACGCCGCCGTGCCCACGAGCAGCAGCCCGCCGCCGTGCGGCACCACGCTGGAGCGCAGCGTGCCCGCGAAGCGCCGGGTGGCGCCGAGCCACTCGGTCCCCGCGAGCACCTCGCGCAGCAGCGCGACCCGTACGGCGTCCATGGCGTCGCATCCTGCCGCAACAGGCGACTTGTGACCCGGTGTTCACCGGGAATTCCCCCATGGTGGGGAAGGCCGGGGGATGACTGCTGAGACATCCGTTCCCTTCCGGGCCGGGCGCGAGGGCTATGCGAGCTTCCGCATCCCCGCCGTCGTCACCACCGCACCCGGCACCGTCCTCGCCTTCTGCGAGGGCCGCGTGGGATCGCGGGAGGACTTCGGCGACATCGACATCGTCCTCAAGCGCTCCACCGACGGCGGACGCACCTGGGGCCCGCTCCAGGCCGTCGGCAAGAACGGCAAGGACCTGGCGGGCAACCCCGCCCCGGTCGTCCTCGACACCGGCCGGGTGCTGCTCGTCCAGGTGCGCAACGCCGCCGCGGCCACCGAGGACGCCATCCGCCGGGGCACGGTCTCCGCCGCCGCCGGGCGCCGCGTCTGGGTGCAGCACAGCGACGACGACGGCCTCACCTGGTCCGCACCGCGCGAGATCACCGGCCAGGTGAAGAAGCCGGGCTGGCGCTGGTACGCCACCACGCCGGGCCACGCCCTCCAGCTCACCGCGGGCTCCGGCCACCCCGGCCGCGTCGTCGTCCCCGCCAACCACTCCCTGCCGCCCACCGGCACGGACGACGGCACCGAGGGCAAGTACAACGGCGGCCACTGCCTGCTCAGCGACGACGCGGGCGCGACCTGGCGGATCGGCTACACCGACGACAACACCGACGGCTACATCAACGTCAACGAGACCACCGCCGCCGAACTCCCCGACGGCCGCCTCTACCTCAACACCCGCAACGACTCACCGGCCCCCGGCAACCGCGCCGACGCCTACTCGCGGGACGGCGGCCAGCGCCTGGTCAAGCCGTTCCGTCCGCAGGCCACGCTCGCCGGGCCCGTCGTCGAGGGCTGCGTCCTCCAGCTCCGCGACCCCGACGTGCTGCTCTTCTCCGGACCCGCCGACCCCGGGGCGCGGGCCGTGATGACCGTGCGCCGCAGCAGCGACTCCGGCACCACCTGGCGGCGCGCCCACACCGTCGACGGACTGCCCGCCGCGTACTCCGATCTCGTGCGCCTCGACGAGGACACCGTCGGCCTCCTCTACGAGACGGGGGACTTCAGCGCGTACGAGACGATCACGTTCCGGCGGATTCCGCTGGCGGAACTCGCGTAACCGCGTAACCAGGCGTGACCGGAACGTAAGGTCACCCCATGACCTCTACAGACAGTGCGCAGAACGCTCCCGCCAAGGCCCCGGCGAAGGACCCGTGGGAGCTGCCCGACGTCTCCGGACTGATCGTCGGTGTCCTCGGCGGCACCGGCGACCAGGGGCGCGGCCTCGCCTACCGGCTCGCCCGCGCGGGACAGAAGGTGATCATCGGCTCCCGGGCCGCCGACCGGGCCGCGACGGCCGCCGAGGAGCTCGGCCACGGCGTCGAGGGCGCCGAGAACGCGGAGTGCGCGCGGCGCAGCGACGTCGTGATCGTCGCCGTGCCGTGGGAGGGCCACGGCAAGACCCTCGAAGCGCTGCGCGAGGAGCTTGCGGGCAAGCTCGTCGTCGACTGCGTGAACCCGCTCGGCTTCGACAAGAAGGGCGCCTTCGCCCTCAAGCCCGAGGAGGGCAGCGCCGCCGAGCAGGCCGCCGCCCTGCTGCCGGAGTCCCGCGTCACGGCCGCCTTCCACCACCTGTCGGCGGTGCTGCTCCAGAACCCCGACGTCGAGGAGATCGACACCGACGTCATGGTCCTCGGCGAGAAGCGCGCCGACACCGACGTGGTGCAGGCGCTCGCCGCCCGCATCCCCGGCATGCGCGGCGTCTTCGCGGGCCGCCTGCGCAACGCCCACCAGGTGGAGTCCCTGGTCGCCAACCTGATCTCCGTCAACCGCCGCTACAAGGCGCACGCGGGCCTGCGCATCACCGACGTCTAGAGACGGCCCGCCGGGACCGGCCACCGCCGTGCGGGGCGCGGGCGGGCATGGGGGACACTGGACGCGTACGTCCGCAGCAGCTCAGGCGCCCGCGCCGCGCCGCATCCGACAGGAGCCGACCCCCATGCCCCGCCTCGCCCTCTACGCCCTCGTGGTCTGCGCGCTCGCCGTCGTCGCGGCCGTGATCTCCTTCGCGCAGGGCAGCTGGCTCGGCATCGTCTGGGTGCTGCTCGCGGGCCTCTCGTCGAACATGGCGTGGTTCTACCTGCGCCGCGCCAAGGCCGAGCGCGACGCCGGGCGGGCGGGCCTGTAGCCGGTCGGCGGCCCCCGTCTAGAACGTCGGCCTCGGCGGCACCTCCTGCGTGCCCTCCCAGAAGCGGTACAGCTCCCGGCCCCAGTACGTGTCCCACTCCTCGACGCCGAGCGCCCGCAGGACGGCGTCGATCGCGTCGAAGAAAGCGGCGTTGACCGTCGGGATGAACAGCACGGCGAAGACCGCGATGAGCCCGAAGGGCGCGAACGGCTCGACCTGCCTGCGGATCCTGTACGACAGCCAGGGCTCGATCACTCCGTATCCGTCGAGGCCGGGGACGGGCAGGAAGTTCAGGATCGCGGCGGTCACCTGGAGCAGGGCGAGGAAGGCCAGCGCGTACCGGAACGCGGCGGGGACGCCGTCCAGCGCGTCCAGCCAGAAGGGCGCCGTGCAGAGAACCGCGAACGCCACGTTCGTCAGCGGGCCCGCCGCCGAGATCAGGCTGTGCCGCCAGCGGCCTCGGATGCGGCCCCGCTCGATGAAGACGGCACCGCCGGGCAGGCCGATGCCACCCATGATCACGAAAAGGACGGGCAGCACGATGCTCAGCAGCGCGTGCGTGTACTTCAGCGGATTGAGGGTCAGATAGCCCTTCGCGCCGATCGAGATGTCGCCGCTGTGCAGGGCCGTGCGGGCGTGCGCGTACTCATGGAGGCAGAGGGAGACGATCCAGGCGGCCGTCACGAAGAGGAAGACGGCGAGCCCGGGATTGTCCGCGAAACCGGTCCAGGCGGCCCAGCCGGAGACGGCCGTGACGGCGGCGATCCCCAGGAACACGGGGCTGATCCGCCGGTCACTGCTGCGGGGAGGTGCGGTGGTCATGGGGCGGGGCTCCAGGGGTCTGACGGCCGGGCGAGCCCGACCGTACCGGTCGTACGGCGAAAACGTCTCGCGCCGCGTGCGGAGTTCCGGGGAAGCTGGACACCATGGAACGGAGCACGGTGT
>NZ_JASKYR010000713.1:0-3196 GCF_041028215.1 Streptomyces flavofungini | reverse complement strand
GGTACGGGCGGCATGGCCATACCGTCAAGAGTCGCCTCGAACCGCTCAGGAGGCGACCCCTGTGCGGAAGTTGCCGCAAACGCCGCGATGTAGATCTATCCATGCACGGCTGCGGAGAACTCCCCACGCACTTAAGAGAAAGCGGAGCCCTAGCCGCGGACTCCGAGAAGGTGATCCATGGCCAGCTGGTCGAGGCGCTCGAAGGCCATTCCACGCTCGGCGGCCGCTTCGACGTCGAACGCCTCGAACGCGCCCCGGTCGGCGAGCAGCCCGGAGAGACCGTCCTCGGCCGTGGGAAGCGCCAACTCGTCGAGGCGCGAGGCACGCAGCGCCTCACCGACCTCAGGGTCGGCCTGGAAGGCTGCCGACCGCTCCCGCAGGATCAGGTAATTGCGCATACAGCCTGCGGCCGACGCCCAGACGCCTTCGTAGCTCTCCGTGCGCGGGGGCTTGAAGTCGAAGTGGCGGGGACCGTCGTATCCGCCCCTCTCCAGAAGGTCCACCAGCCAGAAGGCGCTGCGCAGGTCGCCCGCGCCGAACCGCAGGTCCTGGTCGTACTTGATGCCGGTCTGACCGTTGAGATCGATGTGGAAGAGCTTGTCCGCCCAGAGCGCCTGGGCGATGGAGTGCGGGAAGTTCAGGCCCGCCATCTGCTCGTGGCCCACTTCGGGGTTGACACCGAACAGCTCGGGGCGTTCCAAGCGCTCGATAAAAGCCAGGGCGTGCCCGACGGTGGGCAGGAGGATGTCGCCACGCGGCTCGTTCGGCTTCGGCTCGATGGCGAAGCGCAGGTCATAACCCTGGGAGGTCACGTACTCCGACAGGAGGTCAAAGGCCTCCTTCATGCGGTCGAGCGCGTCGCGCACGTCCTTGGCGGCGCCGGATTCCGCCCCCTCCCTGCCGCCCCACGCCACATACGTACGCGCGCCCAGCTCCACCGCGAGGTCGATGTTGCGGATCGTCTTGCGCAGTGCGTAGCGGCGTACGTCGCGGTCATTGGCGGTGAACGCGCCGTCCTTGAAGACCGGGTGCGTGAAGAGGTTCGTGGTGGCCATCGGCACCACGAGACCCGTCGCGTCCAGGGCTTGCCGGAAGCGCTTGATGTGGCCCTCGCGTTCCGCGTCCGACGACCCGAACGGGATCAGGTCGTCGTCGTGGAACGTCACTCCGTAGGCACCCAGTTCGGCGAGGTGACGCACGGAGTCCGCCGGATCGATCGCGGCGCGCGTGGCGTCCCCGAACGGGTCACGGCCCTGCCAACCGACGGTCCACAGACCGAAGCTGAACTTGTCCTCCGGAGTGGGCTGGTAGTTCATGTACGGCTCCCTCGGCTATTTCGTCATGGCCGTTTACAAATTAGTATCCGAGGGCCCCGCTGGGAAGGCCGTGGAGGAAACTCGGGGTAGCACCTGGAAGAGCCGCAAGAACGGAGACCGGCATGTCATCAGCACCATCCGCCCAAGGGCCCCTCGTTGTGGGCGTGGACACGTCCACACAGTCCACCAAGGCCTTGGTCGTCGACGTGGCCACCGGCCATGTGGTGGCGAGTGGCCAGGCCCCGCACCGGGTCAGCGCGGGCGACGGCCGCGAGAGCGACCCCCAGGACTGGTGGCACGCGCTGTGCGCGGCGCTCCAGGAGTGCGGCTCCGCCGCGCGGGAGGCCGCCGCCGTGTCGGTCGGCGGCCAGCAGCACGGCCTCGTGACGCTCGCCCGCGACGGCAGTCCGGTCCGGCCGGCCCTTCTCTGGAACGACGTGCGCTCCGCACCTCAGGCCAAGACCCTTCTTGAGCGGCTCGGCGGCCCCAAGGCGTGGGCGGACCGCATCGGAAGCGTGCCGGGGCCCTCCTTCACGGTGACGAAGTGGGCCTGGCTCGCCGAACACGAACCGGCCGCCGTCCGCGCCACGACCGCCGTGCGTCTCCCCCACGACTACCTCACGGAACGCCTCACGGGACTCGGCACGACCGACCGCGGCGACGTGTCCGGCACTGGCTGGTGGGCGTCGGGTCCGGAGGCGTACGACGAGGAAATCCTCGGCATGGTGGGCCTTGATCCGGCGTTGCTCCCGCGCGTGGCCCGTCCCGGAGAGGTCGTCGGCACCGTACGGGGCGAGGGACTCCCCTTCTCCAAGGGGACGCTGGTCGCACCTGGCACCGGTGACAACGCGGCGGCCGCCATCGGCCTGGGGCTTCGGCCCGGCACTCCAGTACTGAGCCTCGGCACCTCAGGCACGGTCTACGCGGTCTCCGAGCACCGCCCCACGGACCCGACCGGCACGGTCGCGGGCTTCGCCGACGCGCGCGGCGACTGGCTTCCGCTGGCCTGCACGCTCAACTGCACGCTCGCCGTCGACCGAGTGGCCGCCCTGCTGAGCCTGGACCGTGAGGCGGTCGACCCGGGCGGAACCGCCACACTCCTGCCTTACCTGGACGGAGAGCGCACCCCTGACCTGCCGCGCGCCTCCGGACTGCTGCACGGGCTGCGGCACGACACGACCCCGGGCCAGTTGCTTCAGGCGGCGTACGACGGGGCCGTGCACTCGCTACTCGGTGCGCTCGACCTGGTCCTTGACACCGACGCCGACAGGTCGTCCCCACTCCTGCTGATCGGCGGCGGCGCGCGAGGGGCCGCATGGCAGCAGACCGTACGGCGCCTCTCCGGACGTCCCGTACAGATCCCCAGGGCCAAGGAACTGGTCGCGCTCGGCGCCGCCACGCAGGCGGCGGGCGTGCTGACCGGCGAGGACCCCTCGGCGATCGCCCGGCGCTGGGGCACCGCAGAAGGCCCGGTGCTCGACCCCGTGGCCCGCGACGAAGAGACGCTGTCCCGCATCTCCGGGGTACTCTCCGACGCGGCGCCGCTCCTGGACAGGGCGCCCAACGGGGAGTGAGGACCGACCGAAGCATGACCGCACCGCTGCACGAAGATCGCCGGGTAGGGTCCGGCATGCCGCCGCGCGAGGAACGCCCGGGCACGGCTGCGGCCCCGCCGAGGAAGACACCGGGCACATCACTGCCCGACACCCAGCAAGGGATGCGCCGCCGCAATCTCTCCCGGGTGATGTACGCCGTGGCCACGCATGGCCCTCTGTCGCGTGCCGCCGTGGCCTCCCGGATCGGCCTGACGCGGGCAGCCGTCTCCACGCTCGTCGATGAGCTGATCCGCTCGGGACACCTGGATGAGCTGGGTCCCGAGC
>NZ_JASKYR010000712.1:0-5177 GCF_041028215.1 Streptomyces flavofungini | reverse complement strand
CCGGGTGTGCGAGCGGGCCGCCGAGCGCGGGGTACGGATCGGGGCACAGGTCTCCTRSMGGGWSYTSGCGMGSKCGGCGGGCACGCGCGTGGCCTACGTCAAGCCGCACGGCGCGCTCTACAACCGCGTCGTGCACGACGCGGACCAGGCCCGCGCGGTCGTCCGGGGCGTCCTCCTCGCGGATGAGGCGATGCCCCTCCTGGGACTGCCCGGTTCACGCCTCCTGGACGCCGCCGCAGAGGCCGGTCTCCCCGTCGTCACCGAGGCGTTCGCGGACCGCGCCTACACCGACGAGGCCACACTGGTCCCGCGCTCCGCCGAGGGCGCGGTGATCACGGACGCGGACGCCGTCGTCGAACGCTCCCTCGGCATGGCACGGTCCGGCCGCGTCACCTCGCTCACGGGGCGGGAGATCGCCGTCCGCGCCCGGTCCCTGTGCCTGCACGGCGACACCCCGGGGGCGGTGGACCTGGCCCGCCGCGTCCGGGCCCGCCTGGAGTCCGCGGGCGTGCGCGTGGCGGCCTTCGCATGAGGGCCCTGCCGGTGGGCGAGCACGCCCTGCTGGTCGAACTGGCCGACGGGACCGAGGCGCAGGCCCTCCACGCCGAACTGCTGCGCCGCCGGGCGACGGGCGCCCTGCGGGTGCGCGAGATCGTGCCCGCCGCCCGCACGGTGCTCCTCGACGGCCTGGATGAGCCCGCCCGCGTCCGGGCCGAGCTGCCCGGCTGGGAGGTGCCGCCGCTGCCGCCGCGCGAGGGCACCGTCCTGGAGATCCCGGTGCGCTACGACGGCCCCGACCTCGCCGACGTGGCCGCCCACTGGGGGGTGGACGTGCCCGAGGTGGCACGGGTCCACTCGGCGGCCGAGTTCCGCGTCGCCTTCTGCGGGTTCGCGCCCGGCTTCGGCTATCTCACCGGCCTCGCCGAGCGCTACGAAGTGCCGCGCCGGGCCACGCCCCGCACCACCGTCCCGCGCGGCAGCGTCGCACTGGCCGGGCCCTACACGGGCGTCTACCCCCGCGCCTCGCCCGGCGGCTGGCAGCTCATCGGCTCCACGGACGTCGTGCTGTGGGACCCCGCGCGCGTGCCCGCGGCCCTGCTCTCCCCCGGCGTGCGCGTCCGCTTCGTCGCGGCCGGCGCACCGGAGGCTTCATGAGCGACCGCGCCTTCTCCGTCGTGCGGCCCGGGGCCCTGACCACCGTGCAGGATCGCGGCCGCCCCGGCCACGCCCATCTCGGGGTGCCCCGCTCGGGGGCCCTCGACGCGCCCGCCGCCGCCCTGGTCAACCGTCTGGTGGGCAACGGACCGGACGCGGCGGTCCTGGAGACCACCCTCGACGGCTGTGCCGTACGTCCGCGCCTGCCCGTGACGGTCGCGGTCGGCGGCGCGCCCTGCCCGGTGAGCGTGGACGGCCGTCCCGCTCCGTGGGGGGCGCCGCTGCGGGTGCCGGCGGGGGCGCTCCTGGAGGTCGGGGCCGTCGTCGCCGGAGTGCGGTCCTATGTCGCGTTCGACGGCGGCGTGGCCGTCGAGCCGGTGCTCGGCAGCCGCGCCACGGACCTGCTCTCGGGGCTCGGCCCGGCGCCGCTCGCCACCGGAGCCGTCCTGCCGCTCGGTGAGCCGAGCGGCCCGCACGCACGCGTGGACGCCGTTCCGCAGCCCGCGCCCCCCGGGGAGCTGGTGCTCGGGGTGACGCTCGGGCCGCGCTCCGACTGGTTCACGGCGGCGGCTCTGGAGACGCTCACCACGCGCGCGTACCGGGTGTCCTCGGCGAGCAACCGGATCGGCCTGCGGACCGAGGGGCCCGCGCTGGAGCGCGCCGTCCCGGGCGAGCTGCCGAGCGAGGGCATGGTTCTCGGCGCGGTCCAGGTGCCGCCCGACGGCACGCCGGTGGTCTTCCTCGCCGACCACCCCACCACCGGGGGCTACCCGGTGGTCGCGGTCGTCCGCGAGCGGGACCTCGCGGCGGCGGCCCAGGCCCCGCCGGGGACGCCGGTCCGCTTCGTGCGCGCGGGGCGCGGCTGACTCCGAAGCGGCTGGCTCCGAAGCGGCTGACTCCGAAGCGGCTGACTCCGAAGCGGCTGACTCCGGAGCGGCTGGCTCCGGAGCACCGCGGCCCCCGCAGCGCCGCCGTCTACACCGCGGGAGCGTCGGGGCCGATCCGGCTGCGGACCGCGGTCTGCACCTCGTCCTCCTCCGCGGGGTCCGCGGCGAGCCTGCGGAGTCGGTTGACCACGCGGGCGTCACCGGTCTCTGCGTGCCGTGCCGCGACCTCGCGGGTGGACTCCTCGCAGTCCCAGAGGCACTCGACGGCGAATCCGGCGGCGAAGGAGGGATCGGTTGCGGCGAGCGCGCGGGCGGCGCGGCCGCGCAGGTGGGAGGAGGCGGTCTCGCGGTAGACATGGCGCAGCACGGGGGCCGCGCAGGCGATGCCGAGGCGTCCCGCGCCGTCGACCAGGCTCCACAGGGTCGGCGCGTCGGGGCCCTCGCCCCTGACCGCCTCGCGGAGCGCGGCGAGGACCGGCTTGCTGTCCTGCGCACCGCCCCGGCAGGCGAGTACGCGTCCGGCGGCGGCGCCGAGCTCGTCGGGCCGGTAGGCCCAGCGCCGGGCGCGCTCGATGGCGGCGACGCTCCGCATCCGTTCGAAGGCCTCCAGGGCGGCGTCCACCACGACCCGGGTGGAGCCCTCCGCCACGGCGCGCTCGATGAGGTCGAGGACGGCCGGGTCCTGGGCGTCGGCCAGATAGCGCAGGGCGGCGCCCCTGGCCCCGTCGGAGCCGCTGCGGGCGGCCTCGACGATCTCGGGCCGGTCGTCGGGCCCGGCGACGGCGGTCAGGCAGCGCGCGGCGGGCACGTGCAGCACGGCTCCGCGCTCCAAGCCCTCCTGGGCCCAGTCGAGGACGGCCCGCACGCTCCAGCCGGGGCGCGGCCCCGACGGCCGCATCTGGCGCTGCCAGCGGTCGAAGGAGCCCTGCTCCCGCGCGGCGCGCACGCGGGCGCCGACACCGGGGCGCGCGTCCTCCTCCCAGAGGCGCCAGGGACGGGGTTCGTAGGCGTCGCGGACGGCGGCGGCCAGCTCGGCCTCGCCCTCCGCGTCGGCGGGGAACCTGGCGAGCACGGGGACGGCGAGGGCGCGCAGGCCCGCGTCGTCGTCGCGCAGGGCCAGCTCGTCCAGGGCCCAGGCCCAGTTCGCCCCGAACGCGGCGTACCTGCGCAGGAGCTCAAGGGCGTCGTGGCGGCCGTAGGAGGCGAGGTGGCCGAGGACCGCGAGGGCGAGGCCCGTGCGTGAGTCGTCGGTGTTCAGGACGTCCTCGGCGTCGAAGAGGTGCCGCTCGATCGCACCGAGCCCGCCGTTCAGGTCGAGGTAGAGCCGGGCGTAGTACAGCGAACGGTTCTCCACCTGCCAGTCGTGGCGTGGATCGTTCAGCACACAGTGGTCGAGGGCGGCGAGCGCCTCGTGCCGGGGTGCCGTGAGGGCGTGCAGGGTGCCGTCGCCGCGGCCCCGCTGCAGCAGGCCGAGCAGCGTACCGCTGGGCGCTATGACCGGATCGAACATGGGAAACAGCCTCACATCAAGCGTCGACGCAACCGGGAATCACGCATTACCTGGCCGTGCGCCAACACGTCGGGCCGCCCGCCGTCTCTTGCTTGTCGAAGACCATTTTCCTCTGCCTCTCGTCGGTGGCCCCATGGGTTCCCGGACGGAGGTCCGGGGGCGGGCCGCTCACGGTCCGCGCGGTGCGGCAGAACCTGCCCCGCCGTCGCGTCCGTGAATCACGTCGTCATGATGGCCCGGCGGTCCTGCCCGCCGCGACCACATTTCCAGCGCCCCCGTTGTTGCTGGTCAGGTACCCGCTCAGGCGGCCCCGAACAGTTCGAGCAGCTCCGTCTTGGCGAACATCCGGGCGGTGTCGACCGCCGAGGGCGTGCCCGCGCCCGGATCGGCGCCACCGTCCAGGAGCGCCCGGATCACCTCGTTCTCGCCCTTGAAGACGGCCCCGGCGAGCGGCGTCTGGCCCCGGTCGTTGGCGCGGTTGGCGTCGCCGCCCCGCTCCAGCAGGGCCCGGACGGCCTCGGCGTGCCCGTGGTAGGCGGCGAGCATCACCAGGGAGTCGCCGCTGTCGTTCGTGAGGTTGGCCGGCACGCCGGCGTCGACGTATGCCGCGAGCGCCGCGGTGTCGCCCTGGCGGGCCAGATCGAAGATCTTGGTCGCCAGCTCCACGACCTCGGGGTCATGGGCTTCGCTCATGGGGGGCGTCCGCCTTCCTGGGTGCGCTGCGTGTGCAGCCGTACGAGTGAATCGACAGGGTACTGCCCTCGCGGGCACATGGCGCGGACCGGCCGAGGCAAACCACTCCGCACCCCTCACCGATGCCCTGACCTGCTCATGAGCGGCGCCGCGCCCCTCCGCCATTCGAGGGAAAACACGAGGATTTCACTCTTTTGCACCTTTTGTCGTATGGATACATGCTGTGAGCCTGGAAGAACTCATGGTGACTGTCCCCACACCAACCAGGAGAATCCTCATGATCCTGTCCATCTCAGGCGTCGTGCTGCTCGGAATCATCGTCTTCCTGTTCTTCCGCAAGGACGGGCTCAAGGCCTCCCACGCCCTGGTCTGCGCCCTCTTCGGCTTCTATCTCGCGGGCACCGCACTCGCCCCGAGCATCAAGGCCAGCGGTGCGAGCCTCGCGAGCCTCCTCGGCGGGATCAAGTTCTGACCTCCCCGCACCCCGTACGCACCTCCAGGAGACCGACGTGGCCAGGCGCCCACTCCCCCGCATTCTGAGCAACGGCACCGCGTCCCTCGCACGCAGCCGGGAGCTGGCACGGTCGGCCGCCGACAGCGCCACCGATGTGCTCCACCCGCTGATCACGATCACCCGGGGGCTGCGCCGCCTCGCCGGGGCGGGCCGGCGCAAGTGGTCGGACACGCCCAAGGACCGGCGCGGGCCACTGCTGTTCATGGCGGCTTCCGTGGTCCTCGTGGTGGCCCTCGTCCCCTTCGGGGGCATGCTCGCCCTCATCTGCCTGATGGGGGCGGCCGCCTGGGCGGGCCGCGAGCGCACCGAGCCCGCCCCCGAGGGACCCGACGAGGCGCAGGCCCAGCGGCTCCAGTCCCTCTACGAAGCGCTCGTGCCCTACTTCTCCGTGCCCGAGGACCCCGCCCCGCTCTACGCC
>NZ_JASKYR010000711.1:0-3839 GCF_041028215.1 Streptomyces flavofungini | reverse complement strand
CCAGGGGGTCGTCGTCCAGGGGGTCGTCGTCTTCGAGGGTGCCGAGGTTTTCGAGGGTGCCGATGTCTTCGCGGGTGCCGATGTCTTCGCGGGCGCCGGTGCCTTCGCGGGCGCCGGTGCCTTCGCGGGCGCCGATGTCTTCGCGGGCGCCGATGTCTTCGCGGGCGCCGATGTCTTCGCGGGCGCCGGTGCCTTCGCGGGCGCCGGTGCCTTCGCGGGCGCCGGTGCCTTCGCGGGCGCCGGTGCCTTCGCGGGTGCCGTTGCCTTCGCGGGTGCCGGAGTCGGCCAGGGCGCCGGAGTCGGCGGCGTCCGTGTGGTGCTGAGACGCGGGGGCGTGACCGCCGGTGGCCGCGGGGCCCGTGGGAGCCGTGCAGTCAGGGTGAGCCCCGGAGTCCGGGAAAGCCGTGGAGTCCGTGGCAGCCAAGGAGTCCGTGGGAACCCCTGAGCCCGGAAGAGCTCCTGAGCCCGGGAGGGGCTCGGAACCCGGGAGAGCCCCGGAACCCGGGAAAGCCGCGGAGTCCGCGGCAGCCGAGGAGTCCATGGAAGCCTCAGACCCCGGGAAAGCCGAGGAGTCCATGGGAACCCCTGAACCCGGAAGAGCCCCTGAGCCCAGGAGGGGCTCGGAACCCGGGAGAGCCCCGGAACCCGGGAAAGCCGTGGAGTCCGCCGCAGCCGAGGAGTCCGTGCGAACCGTTGAGCCCGTGAGAGTCGCGGGGTCCGTCAGATGGGCCAGGACGCGGCCGAGGGTCGGGCCCTCGGGGCCGGAGGCGGCCGGGTCGGCGGCGGGACCGACGCCGAGGGAGTCCAGGACCCGGTGCAGCCGCGCGGCGTCCATGCGCCACTTGCGGTCCACGACCTCGTCCGGATACTCCTGCCACGCCACGGGCGCCCAGTCCGGGCTCGGCTCGGCCGGACCCCCGTGGAAGAGACGGGCGGCGAGGAGCGAGGTGGCCTCGTCCACCGCGCCGGGCTCCTCAAGCAGGTCACAGGCGGGGCGCTCGCCCAGGCGCGAGGCGAAGCCCTCGGCGAGGCGGTCCCTGCGGGAGAGCTCGGTCAGCGCGGCGACCACGCCCGCGTCGAGCCGGGAGGGCCAGCGGCCCATCCGCCAGGCGGGCAGCGCGACCCGGGTGAGGAGCCGGTCCCAGCCCGCGTACGCGAGGCCGACCTGCTCCTGGGCGACGATCCGCACGCCGTAGTCCACGGTCTGGGCGCGCTCGGCGGCGGCCGCGGCGACACCGCGCTCCATCTCGGCGGCGTGCACACGGCAGTTGCGCAGCAGCAGCCGGGCGACCCAGCCGACACCGCCGAGCACGGGCCGGACGAGAGGGCTGCGGCCGGGGGCCGAGGCGTCGGCCACCGCCGCGTCGAGCCCGCGCACGAAGCGCCGGGCAGCGGCTATGTCGGGGTGCGCGGAGGGCCCCGTACCCGCGACGACGGGGGCGAGGACCGCGCGCAGCTCGCCGACCCGCATCCACCACAGGAACGGCGAGCCGATGACGAGCACGGGCGCGGTGAAGGCCGGGCGGTGCGGGGCGCGCGCGGTGTCGCCGCCGCTCTCCACGGCGGGCTGTCCGTGCGCGGGGTGGGTGCGGTCCTCAAGCCAGCTGTCGCAGTCGGGGGTGAGCGCTATCGCCGACGGCGCGGGCACGTCGAGCCGGTCGGCGAGGTCGCGGACCAGGCGGTACAGATCCGGGGCGGACTCCTCGGGGACCGGGACCGTGGGGCTCAGGGCGGGCCTCGCCCCCGCGACGACCAGGGCGACGGCCCCGGCGGCGAGCAGGACGAGCAGGGCGAGGGCCGTCACGACCCAGCGGACGATGTCCCAACTCCGGCCGTCCATATGGCCCGTGACGTCACCGGCGATGAGCACGACGGCGACGGCCGCGGGCAGCAGGGCGACGGCGAGCGCCCTGCTGCGCAACCGCAGCACGGCGAGAGCCCGTGAACGCGCGGCCTGCGCGCCCACCTCCACACCCGAACCTGACACGACCGATGGCACCCCCTGCTGCCTACTGCTCGGCCACCGGCGGGGGCCGGTGGCTCACGTCAATGGCGTTGGCGTTGCTCATTCCCCCACTGTTGCACCCGCCGCCCACACCGCAATGCCGGGTGGTCTGTTTGGCTCTGGGCGCTTGGAACGCTTTCGCCGCACCCTAGTTGGGGTGCCGGGCGTCGTCAGCCGGATGGGCCAGCGGTCACTCGATGGAATGGCTTTGGCTAAAGGTGGACGTCGAACGCACTTCGAACGGATACCGAACAGGCCCTGGATCCGGGGCTGGATCCAGGGCCTGAACTTGGCTGAAAGTCACGTGGGGCGTGCCGCGTGCGGAACGGGTGTGCCGTGCGGAGGACGTGCCGGAGCGTGGAGCGGTGGTCCGTCAGGACTCGGCCGCCGCCTTCGCGGCGATGTCGGTGCGGTGCTGCGAACCGTCGAGGCGGATACGGGACAGCGCCGCGTACGCGCGCTGGCGCGCCTCGGTGAGGCCGGACCCGGTCGCCGTCACGGACAGCACCCGGCCGCCCGCGCTGACCACGGCGTCACCGTCGCGCCGGGTGCCCGCGTGCAGGACGTACGCGTGCGGAGCGTCCTCGGCGGCCACCTGGTCGAGCCCTTCGATGGGGTCGCCGGTGCGCGGCGTACCGGGGTAGTTGTGCGAGGCGACGACCACGGTCACCGCGGCGTCGTCGCTCCAGCGCAGCGGGGGCAGGTCGGCGAGGTTGCCGGTGGCCGCCGCCATCAGGAGCCCGCCGAGCGGGGTCCGCAGACGGGCCAGGACCACCTGGGTCTCGGGGTCGCCGAACCGGGCGTTGAACTCGATGACGCGCACGCCGCGGCTGGTGATCGCGAGGCCCGCGTAGAGCAGTCCCGCGAACGGGGTGCCCCTGCGGCGCAGCTCGTCGACCGTCGGCTGGAGGACCGTACGCATGACCTCGTCGACCAGCTCCGGGTCGGCCCACGGCAGTGGCGAATAAGCGCCCATGCCGCCGGTGTTCGGGCCCTCGTCGCCGTCGAGCGCGCGCTTGAAGTCCTGGGCGGGCTGCAACGGTACGACCGTCTCGCCGTCGGTCACCGCGAAGAGCGAGACCTCGGGGCCGTCGAGGAACTCCTCGATGACCACGCGGTCACAGGCGAGGGCGTGCGCGCGGGCCGCCTCGACGTCGTCCGTCACGACGACGCCCTTGCCCGCGGCGAGCCCGTCGTCCTTGACGACGTACGGCGCCCCGAAGGCGTCGAGTGCCTTGTCGACCTGGTCGGGCGTGGTGCAGACGTAGGACCGCGCGGTCGGCACGCTCGCGCCCGCCATCACGTCCTTGGCGAACGCCTTGGAGCCCTCGAGCTCCGCGGCCTCCTTGGACGGGCCGAAGCAGGGGATGCCCGCGGCGCGCACGGCGTCGGCGACGCCCGCGACGAGCGGGGCCTCCGGGCCCACGATCACCAGGCCCGCGCCGAGCTTTTCGGCCAGGGCGGCCACGGCGGCGCCGTCGAGGGCGTCGACCGGGTGGGTCTCGGCCACCTCTGCGATACCGGCGTTGCCGGGGGCGCAGTGCAGCTCGGAGACGTCGGGGTCGAGGGACAGAGAGCGGCACAGGGCGTGTTCGCGGGCACCACTGCCGATGACGAGGACCTTCACGGTGGTCAGCCTAGCGGGTGGGTTCGTATGCCCCGCCAGGGCTGGCTCCGGAGTCTTTTGTACGTTCGTCCAGTCGTCCTGGGTTTTGAGGTCCCGCTTCGGCTGGCTCCCGGCGTCAGTTGTTGGGGTACTCGTCCACCACCGTCGCGCCCAGCTCCCGCATGATCAGGTCGTGGCCCGAGAGGGCCGACTCGACCAGGTCGGGGT
>NZ_JASKYR010000710.1:0-4468 GCF_041028215.1 Streptomyces flavofungini | reverse complement strand
GCCCCCGGGAGCAGTGCCGCCCGGCGCGCCGGGCGGCGGCCCCCCCCCCCCCCCCCCCCCCCCCCCCCCCCCCCCCCCCCCCCCCCCCCCCCCCCCCCCGGGCCTGCGGAACGGGGCCGCCCGCGAAGCCCGGCGCGCCGGGCGGCGGACCGCCGGGCGGCACTGCTCCCGGGGGCGGAGCGCTCGGTTGATGTGCGGCCGGGGACCAGCCGGTGGCCGGTCCGTGCCCCGGCTGAAGGGGCGGCGGCAGCGGAGACCCCACTGCGTGCTGCATCCGGTGCCACTCCGTCTCGTGCGACTGACGCTGGTCGGGCGGCAGCCGGGCCGCCCGTTACCGAACGGTACCGTCCCCGGCCGCCGTTGTGTGAACGGCCGGGGCGGCCACGAAGTGCCCGTGGCCGAAACCTCGTGGCCCGCCGGAGCCCTTACTGGCCCACTTCGCCGTACGCGCCGAGCAGCACCGCCGGGTCGGGACCCTCCAGGACGGTCGGCTTGCCGAGACCGTCAAGGACGATGAAGCGCAGCAGGTCACCGCGGGACTTCTTGTCGACCTTCATGGTCTCCAGGAGCTTGGGCCACTGGTCGTAGCGGTAGGTCAGGGGAAGGCCCACCGACTCCAGGACCGTGCGGTGCCGGTCGGCCGTCGCGTCGTCGAGCCGCCCCGCCAGACGGCCGAGTTCGGCGGCGAAGAGCATGCCCACGGAGACCGCGGCCCCGTGCCGCCACTTGTAGCGCTCGTTCTTCTCGATGGCGTGCGCGAGCGTGTGACCGTAGTTGAGGATCTCGCGCAGGCCCGCCTCCTTGAGGTCACCGGAGACGACCTCGGCCTTGACCCTGATGGAGCGCTCGATCAGCTCGGCGGTGTGCGGCCCGGCCGGGGTGCGCGCGGCCTGCGGGTCGGCCTCGATGAGCTCCAGGATCGCCGGGTCGGCGATGAAACCGGCCTTGATGATCTCCGCGAGCCCGGAGACGTAGTCGTTCACGGGCAGCGAGTCCAGCGCCGCGAGGTCGCAGAGGACCCCGGCCGGCGGGTGGAAGGCGCCCACCAGGTTCTTGCCCTCGGCGGTGTTGATGCCGGTCTTGCCGCCGACCGCCGCGTCCACCATGCCGAGGACCGTGGTCGGCACCGCGATCCAGCGCACCCCGCGCAGCCAGGTCGCGGCCACGAACCCGGCGAGGTCGGTGGAGGCACCGCCGCCGACGCCCACGATGACGTCGCTGCGGGTGAAGCCGGACTGGCCGAGCGCCTTCCAGCAGTACGCCGCGACCTCGGCCGTCTTGGCCTCCTCGGCGTTGGGCACCTGGATGGCGACGGCTTCGTAGCCCTGGTCGGCGAGGTCCTGGCGGAGCGCGTCGCCGGTCTCGGCGAGCGCCTCGGGGTGGATCACGGCGACCCGCTTGGCCTGCTCGCCGATGAGCCCGGGCAGCTCGCCGAGGAGCTGCCGACCGACCAGTACCTCGTACGGATCCGTACCGGCGGTGCCGCCGACGTGGATACGGGTGGGCGTCTGCTCCGTCGTCATGCTTCCTTCAACTCCAGTGCGTCGAGGACCGCCTGGGCGACCTCTTCGGGGGTACGGCCGTCGGTGGCGACGACCGCGCGGGCGACTTCGGCGTACAAGTGGCGGCGGGCGTCCATCAGCTCGCGCCACTGCTTGCGCGGGTTGACGGCGAGCAGCGGGCGCGCCTGGTTGAGGCCGGTGCGCTTGACGGCCTCCTCGACGTCCATCGAGAGGTAGACGACGGCGTGCGCCGAGAGCAGCGCGCGCGTGGTGCCGTCGAGGACCGCTCCCCCGCCGAGCGCGAGGACGCCGTCGTGCTCCTCGACCGCCGTGCGCACGGCCTGCCGCTCCAGGTCGCGGAAGTACGGCTCGCCCTCGTCGACGAAGATGTCCGCGATCTCGCGGCCCTGGGCGGCGACGATGTCGGCGTCGGTGTCCCGGAACGCGGTCCCGAGCCGTCCGGCGAGCAGCTCGCCGACCGTCGTCTTGCCCACGCCCATGGGCCCGACCAGGACGACCCGCGGGCCGCCGGTTGCCGGGCGGGTCACCGGATCCGCAGGTTGTCGAGGTAGGACCGGACGTTGCGCCGGGTCTCGGGGACGCTGTCGCCGCCGAACTTCTCGGCGACGGCGTCGGCGAGCACGAGCGCGACCATCGCCTCGGCGACGATCCCGGCCGCGGGCACGGCGCACACGTCGGAGCGCTGGTGGTGCGCCTTGGTGGCCTCACCGGTCGCCACGTCGACGGTGGCGAGCGCGCGCGGCACGGTCGCGATGGGCTTCATGGCGGCGCGTACGCGCAGCAGCTCACCGGTGGTCAGGCCGCCCTCGGTGCCGCCGGAGCGTCCTGAGGTGCGCCTGATGCCGTCGTCGGTGGAGACGATCTCGTCGTGCGCCTGGGAGCCGGGCACGCGCGCCAGTTCGAAGCCGTCGCCGACCTCGACGCCCTTGATGGCCTGGATGCCCATGAGCGCGGCGGCGAGCCGCGCGTCGAGGCGCCGGTCCCAGTGCACGTGCGAGCCGAGCCCGACGGGCACTCCGTAGGCGAGGACCTCGACGACGCCGCCCAGGGTGTCGCCGTCCTTGTGGGCCTGGTCGATCTCCGCGACCATCGCCTTGGAGGCGTCGGCGTCCAGGCAGCGCACCGGGTCGGCGTCGAGCTTCTCGACGTCGGCGGGGGTCGGGTAGACGCCGTAGGGGGCCTTCGCCGCCGCCAGCTCCGTCACATGGCTGACGATCTCGATCCCGGCCGTCTCCTTGAGGTAGGAGCGGGCGACCGCGCCGAGCGCGACGCGGGCCGCGGTCTCGCGGGCGGAGGCGCGCTCCAGGATCGGGCGGGCCTCGTCGAAGCCGTACTTCTGCATGCCCGCGAGGTCGGCGTGGCCGGGGCGGGGGCGGGTCAGCGGGGCGTTGCGCGCCAGTTCGGCGAGCTCGGCGGGGTTGACCGGGTCGGCCGCCATCACCTGCTCCCACTTGGGCCACTCGGTGTTGCCCACCATGACGGCGACGGGCGAGCCCATGGTCAGGCCGTGGCGGACGCCGCCGATGAAGGTGACCTCGTCGCGCTCGAACTTCATGCGCGCACCGCGTCCATAGCCGAGCCGCCGCCTGGCCAGGTGGTCCGCCACCATGTCCGTGGTGATCGGCACGCCGGCGGGAAGTCCCTCCAGCGTCGCGACAAGTGCGGGTCCGTGGGACTCCCCAGCGGTCAGCCAGCGCAACCTGCTCAACGGTGCTCCTCATGCTCGCGCCTGGAACTGCGGTTTACGGCGCGGCCGGGTGCGCGGCCCTGGCCCGCCTTGCCCCGATCCTCCCACGATCCGGGTCCGGCCCAGGCCCCAGGTCCAACAGACGGACGCCCCGCCCACCCCGTGGACGCGCGCGCCCGGCCGGCGGGACGCGCCGGGCTACCGCTCCGCGAGCGCGCGCTCGCCCGCCCTGCGCATGGCGTCGAGCGGTGCGGACGCGCACCCCGTCATCTGCTCGACCTGGAGGACCGCCTGGTGCACGAGCAGGTCGAGGCCGCTGACCACCGCCCCGCCGTACGCCGACCAGCGGGCGGCGAGGGTGGTGGGCCACGGGTCGTACAGCACGTCGAAAAGGGTGGCCGGGCGTTCCGGGAGGGAGCCCGCGAGGTCGTCGGTGGCGCCCGCCGGGGTCGTGGCGATCACCAGCGGGGCACCCAGCGCCTCCTTGGCGTCCGCCCAGTCGGCGGTCCTGACCGCCACGTCGAGCCGCTCGCCCCACTGCCGCATCTCGGCGGCCCGCGCGTCGCTGCGCACATACGCGACGACCTCGCCGGTGCAGATCCGGGCCAGGGCGGCGAGCGCCGAGGACGCCGTGGCGCCCGCGCCGAGGATCGCGGCGGACTCGACCTGCTCGATCCCGTGCTCACGGAGCGCGGCGACCATGCCGGGCACATCGGTGTTGTCGCCGGTCCTGCGGCCGTCGTCGGCGAAAACCACCGTGTTCACGGCCTCGACGGCGGCCGCTGTCTCGCTGACCTCGTCGAGCAGCGGAATGACGGCCCGCTTCAGCGGCATGGTGAGCGAGAGTCCCGCCCATTCCGGACCGAGCTTCCCGATGAATTCCGGCAGCGCCGTCTCGTTGATCTCGAAACGGTCGTACGACCAGTCGCCGAGTCCCAGCTCCCCGTACGCGGCGCGGTGCAGCACCGGGGAGAGGGAGTGGGCGATCGGGGAGCCGAGGACCGCGGCTCGACGCTTCTGCGCGCTCATTGCCCCTCTAGGTATTTCTCGCGATTGCGGTTCTGCTCTTCGTTCGTCTCGGCGAAGAGCGTCTTGTCCTCGCTGACGGAGACGAAGTAGTACCAATTTCCCTTGGCCGGGTGCAGCGCCGAATTCAGCGCCACTTCGCCCGGGTTGCCGATCGGCCCGGGCGGCAGACCCTTGATCTTGTACGTGTTGTACGGGTCGTCGAGCTTGCGGAGCTGGTCGACCGTGCCGG
>NZ_JASKYR010000071.1:0-13546 GCF_041028215.1 Streptomyces flavofungini | reverse complement strand
CCCCGTGGGCGAGGAGCTGCCAGAAGGCGGGCAGCATGACCTTGGCGACGGTGCGCGCGGCCGTCTCGGCCTGCCGGGTCGTCTCCTCGTCGAGGACCAGCGGCTCGTGCCGCAGGAGCTCCACCGAGCCGAAGACCTTGTCGTCGAAGGCGAGCGGAAAGGCGTACACGGCACCAATCTGCTTGAGCTCCTCCTGCATGGCTGCCTCGAACAGCGGCCAGCGCGTCAGGGGGAGGCTGAAGTCGCTGACGAGCACCGGCTCGCCGCTGGTGACGGCCGTCACGCAGGGCCCCTCGGCCGCGAGGAACTGGAGCTCCTCCAGGCGCAGCGAGAGCGTTCCCGAGGCGCACAGGAGCTGGCGGTAGGGGGTGTCGGTGAGGAAGGACAGGCTGGCGCCGTCGACCGGCAGGCCCTCGCACAGTGCCGTGCACAGGCGTCGCGGCAGGTCCTCGGCCTCGTCGTGGGCCGCGGCGGACAGGACCAGGTCCGCCGCCGTGAACCGCTCCGTCATGGCGCTCCGCTTTCCACGCTCAACAGCGCTGAGTCCGGCGAACAGGTGGCGCCCCGGGTACCCGGGTTCCCGCACCGCAGTCGCCGGGGACATACGGAACATATCCGGAGCCGGTGGCGGCGGCACTCCGGGCGGTCGCCCGCCCCCGGCCGAAAGGCGCCCTGGCGCGGCCCGGCGAACTGGGTTCTACTGCCGGGGGAAAGGCGGCACCGAACAGATGTCCGCCTGCCCGTGCCCGCCCGCTGCCGCGCCCGGCGTCCGCCGCCGGGTCCGCGGGCACTCCGAGCCCCCTGACCCCGGGCCCAGACCACCGCACCGACGAGCGGCTGGAGCCGCACCGCCGACAGCTGCGGCTCCAGCGCTCCGTCCTCCCGGCCCCGCGCACGGCTGGGATGCACTCCCGCTCATCCCAGATGGGCCGGTGAGGACGTCAGATGCGAGGACGGCCGGAGGGGAGCCGCACCGCCCTCGCCGATGGCCGCCGTCAGGACCGTGAGCCCGACGGCGGCCATCCCGCACAAACGCGCGCAACCTGTCCGCGCACGGACATTTTAATACCGCAACTACCCCATGCCCATGGGTAGTTCGCGGCCAATCGGCCGCTCGCGACCCGCCCCCTTGAGCGCCCTCCGCGACGCACCCTGACGCGGCGCCTGCCCCCACGGGGCCCCGGGCCGGGGGCGCGCCGGAACCTGAGACGGACGCGCACGCAGATCGCGGCGCCCGGCCTGCCGAACCGCTGCCGGACCCGCACCGCGTACGACCTAGAAGGACGGGCCGTCGAAGTCTGCGACACCGTCATGGCGGCGGACGCCTACGTCCTGTCGTACCAGCTCCCGGCCACGTGAGGGCCTGACCGCCGGTGATGCGGCATGCTGGGCCGCTCCCTGAACTCGTGCACGCCGACAGGTGGCGCTGACCTCGACGACCCAGTTCCGCGCGGGCGGCGCGCACGATTGGGTGGCCGATCCGAGCGGTTGCTTCTCGTTGCGGGCCCACGAGGTGGTCGCCTCTGTGGCGGGCGTCACGCTGTGGTGCCTTGCTTCTGGTCCTTGTCGCCCCTCCCGGGGGCTCTGGGTGTTGCCCGGCCTCGGCGGTGCCGTTGGATCCGGTGACGAAGCAGATCGAGGCCGAGAACGACGAAGGCCCCGACCGGACGAACCGGTCGGGGCCTTCGTCTGCCCTTGCGGGCGGGTGCGGAGGATACGAGATTCGAACTCGTGAGGGGTTGCCCCCAACACGCTTTCCAACCGTGCTGGTGGGGTGCTGGGCTCAGTTCGAGGGCGTTCACCTGCGTTCATAGGCGGCTTGCTCGTGAGGCGAACTCGGCGCGCGGTTCTTGATGAACAGCGGTGAACAGCGCTGAATGAGACGGAATCTGAGACGGGGCTCGGCCGCGCCGTGCTGCCCCAAGGCCGGGTTTCTCTCACAAGAGCGCGCGCCCTGGAAGGGCGTTCAGGGGTGCCGCTGGGCGCGGGTGTCGTGGCTGGACGCCAAGGGGTTGAAGGGCAATTCAGGGATGCCGAGTTCTTGGCGCATGGCGGATGCGGTGGCCTGAACGGCCTTGTAGTAGGTGTGTTGTGCGGTTTGGAAGGTGCCATCAGTAACGAGCGCACCGTTCGCGAGTAGATCGCGCAGAGTTCGGACGGTGCGGAATGCGTCGACGCCCAACTCGACCACGCGAGGCGGGGCAAGCATTGTCAGGCTGAACCGTTGCTCGAACAGACCGGACTCTGAGAAGGCGGCCCGGACTGCGCGCCTGCGATCTTCAGGCGTGTCGTAGGCAGCTTCTGAGGCGAAGCGCATGCTCTCTGTTGCGCGGGCAAGGTGAGAGAGGTAGATGACGAAAGCCTCCCGCAGAACGTTCTGGGAGTCTGCCCGTTGGGCACGTTTCCAGCGGTCTCGGTCTACAACGAAGGTCGCGACGATGCCAGCGAGTGCGCCGGCTATCGCGCTCAGGGGCGCAGTCCAGTCCATACGACTCTATTGAGCACACGCTGTCGCGCATTGTGAAGAAGGAAGGGTCCCAAGCGCTGATGATCTCAGCTTGGGAAGCTCGGGTTACCAGCCGGCAGGTTGAGGGCCTGACCTGGTGTAACGGGGGCAGATCGGAGGCGAGTTGCCTCGTCACCGCACCCGTCATTCACCGTGGTTCCCCGAGGTATCTGGCATGAGAGTGGCACGCCTATGTCTTTGCCACTGCTCTATGGACCGGGCTAGGACGTTAGCCAGTCCAAAACTTCGGCCCAGCGGGCCCCCTGTGTCCCGTGCATCAGTGCCAGGGCGACCGAACCGCTGAGCGCCCGGACCAGCATGCCCGCTACCAGCCTTACGCTCAGCCGACACCTGTGGAGCGGTTCCGGTACGGCCATCGCACCGGCTTGCCCTTCGTGTACAACGATCACCGTCGTTCTCTCAGCCGCTTCGTCTACCTGGACCAGCACCACACGGCCACTCATGTTCATGGTCGCCCTCCTACTCATCCGGTTGTTGTCAGAACGAGGTTGACCACCGCTGGCCCTGGCGAGCGGTGATCGCGAACCGACCGCGAACGCCCCCCGGACAGGGCGGCAATGGATTTCCTGGTGATCGACGAACGCGCGGGAGGACCCTGAGAGGATGCAGATGTGAACGACGTGGCTATGGACTGGAACGCGGCCATCCGGCGATTCGGCGGCCTGCTCGGCCAACTGCGTGTAGAGGCCGGCCTGACCGTGCGTGAGCTAGCCACAGCCATCGGGGTCGCCGCCGCGACCGTCTCGAAGACCGAGAACGGAGGCCACGCCAGACCACAAGACTTCTACGTCGTCAAACAATGGGTCGCAGCTTGCGCTCGTCGTGCGGACGAGCGTGGTGGATTATCGACCCCAGTGGCACTCGACTGGTGGCGCGAGAAGCACGGTCAACTAGAACGCCTTCACCAGAAATTGAGCTTGCAACCGCTCCGCTCCGATTCTGCCGGTCCCATCACCTCGACTGCGAAACCCAACCAGAAGGACGATCCCCACTCGGTCCCCTTCGAGGTGCTGCATCAGAAGGCGGTGGATCACCTGGACAGCCGGTCACCTCACGTACGCATGGCCGCTCTGCGCACGCTGGGAGACCTTGGGGACACGTACCACGAGAAGCGGCAGCGCCTTGTCGACGAGCTGTGTGATTACCTCCGCATCCCTCCGGACCCTAGTGACGCTGGCGAGGGCCAGGTCAGGCGCACCGCTCAGATGGTGCTGGCTGGCCGGTTGCGACCCGAACGCGGTGAGGACGCGACTGCCACGAACTCTGCCTTCTGGCCAGACATGGACGTCGACCTGAAACAGGCATTTCTCTGCGACGTGTACTTCAACGGCTGCGAGTTCCGCCACGCAGACTTCGACGAAGCACAGTTCGAGGGGGAAACCCATTTCGACGGTGCGCGTTTCGTAGGAGAGGCGAGATTTGTCGGAGCCGTGTTCCTGGGGTATGAGGTATCGTTCCAAAGGGCGCGCTTCGAGACAATCAGCTGGTTCCGATGGGCGGCTTTCCACGGCTATGCCGACTTCCGGGACAGCTACTTCGGCTTCAACGCCGAGTTCTCGCGATCGCAGTTCAGCGAGAACGCCTACTTCGACCGTATGGCGGTACGAAAATGCGCCTGGTTCACTCACGCCGTATTCCACGGCTCCGTTACCTTTCAGCACGCCCGCGCAGAGTGTGCGAAGTTTTGGCTCGACTCCTTCAGGGCGGAAGCCGACTTCCGGGAGGCACGGTTTGCTATACCGCCAGAGGTCCGCGAGTGCGAGGCAGTCGGCCAGGTCGAGCGGCACTGGCCCGACAATTGGGTGGAGCTGACGGTGGAGGACGCCTGCGGATCCATTGACTCGTGGCCGGCGGGCGTGGCTGCGGTGGTTGAGAAGGCACACGCTGCAGAGATCCGAGCGTGGTGGCAATCTCGGTCCTGACTGGTCCGTTCGCCAGCATCGCCACAGTCCAGATCCGCTGTCGAAGATTCGTCAGCTGAGATGCCTCCTCGGCTGTACGGCCTGACGTACGCATTTCGCCGCTGTACTGCAACGGCTCCGGAGGGCTCTTGAGTCCCAGACAAGTGCGCAGTTCAGAGGCTTCTCATGAATCGCATGACGGACACTCGTCCAGAAATGGTCCATGAACTGCTGTCACCGTGCGCGCCGCGGCTCCACATGAAGGCATCGATCTTGCTGCGCATAACCACCAGGGACGTTCGCAGCGACCGAGGCCCAGAACGGTACAGATTCGCGGAAATGTCCGCCGCCCGTGTGCCACTCCAGTCCGGGGTACGCGTCTCGCAGTGATCGGAGTGCGGCTGAGGCGAGTCCGTGACGCTCATAGCCGGGGTAGGCGTACGGCGACTCGACCCATCCGATCGAGCATTGCACGCACACTACGTACTCGACCTCGAACGCTATGTCGGAGCCGAGATAGGCGACCCGTATCCGCCACCCCGTCCGCTCGTACGCGCCGGCTGGTCGGTCCACCCATGGCCTCGGTGGGGTGCTGGCTGGGTCGAAGCGATAAGCCTCAGGGTAGAAGTATCGGCGGAACCGGTCCCGCCAGGTTGGCGTCCTCGGCCATTCACGCACCCAAAGCACGTAGTTGGCCAAGTGCGCGACAGTGCGGATCGCTTCCCTGTCCTGGGCCTCGGTCACAGATGCTCCAGCCCGAGCTTTTTGAGGCGGGACTCGATGGCGCTGGGCTGACGCCCGAACTCGACGGCCAGTTCCTCGTAGTTGTGCTGCCCGGAGCGGTACAGGGTGAGGAGCTTCTCCTCGTCGTCTGCGGTCCAAGCCTTCCCGAAGTTCGGGTAGCGGTCGCGGAGCTGGTCAGGGTCCTCGCGCTGGCTGTTGCTAGGTACTTGGGCGACCTCGACGGCCTTGATCGTGTTCATGGAGAAGCGGCCGTGCTCGGTGTCGTCGACCCACAGGATCAGGTACTCGTCTTCGAACGTGAGGCGGTCGGCGCGGATCGTGGTTGCTCGACGTTGGCACTCGTCATCGTCAGGGTCGGGTATGAACTCGGTGAAGGTGATGCGGAAGGCCGTGCGCGCGGTAGGTACTCCCATAAGTTCAGGGTGCCGTACGGCGTTTGCTGGCAACAGATCGCGATCCTTTGTTGCGATCAGAACCAGCCGGAATGGTGGCTGAACATCGAAGGGCAACCTCACTACCGTGCGGGTGGGATCCTAGAAACGGTCAGGCTAGTACGGTGATCGTGGCCCTAGGCCAGCGTAGAGAGCGACAAATTCTCTACGCAGTCAACTGCCTAAGGCCTTCTGTGGCGAATCGATCCACAAGCAGGAAGGATCGCCCCAGCTCGTTTAACGTCAATTCGAACCGATAGAAGTCGACTTCGCCTGCGCCGTTCGCGTACGGGTGCAGAATGCCCCAGTCGTCACGACTGTACGGGTAGTCGTCATATTCAGCGTCTTCGTAGGTTTCCGAATGGAGGCTTACGCTTGCCCAAGCGAAAAGTTTCGGAACTGCTTCGGTGTAGCTAGACAGACCCAAAAACACAGTCCAGCTGGCAAGTTGTTCTGGGTCTTTGCCGTCTTCGTTGTCCACACCCAGGGTGATTGTTCCGCGGCCCGAGGTTTTGTTGACCCATTCCTCAATGTCGATCACTAGCCGCGTGCCCGTGTTCAGCATTCGCATCCATGGGCGCGCAAGCTGAAGTTCGCGAATCCGGAGAGTGTAGGGGTCGCCCTCTGCGGCCTGACTTAGCGGAGCCTTGGCGCTCTGGTCGAGCACTTGGGCCTCGGGAACCAACAGCTTCCAGCCGCGAGAGGTTTCTCTGAGTGTCTCGCGATTAACTAGCTGCCAGTAACAGAGTTTTCTCTCTGGGTGGTACAGCACTACCGCGACAGGTAGGGAGTGATTAGTCCAGTACTGCACATGTTCAGGATCTGGTCGGAACCACCAACCACCTTCGCTTCTTTCTCTGAACCAGCTAGAACCGCTCTTGATCTGCAAGGCAAGTAGCCGCCCTCTGACTTGCTCGGCGTCAACGACCTCGGCATGTGCATCAATGCCGTAATCTTCTGTTGGCTGCTCACGGAATAGCCAACTCAGCTCAGCCTCGATTGCGAGTTGTGTCTGCGTTACGCCGATGCTTGCTATCTTGGCAGACGGCTTGCGGTGCATCATTTCTCCACTCTGGCCAACGAGTTCGGCTGGAATTATTTCCAGTGAAAGAGGGGCGCCTCAGGTTGGGCCGAGGCGCGGAGGATTCACATTTCAGTCTTGGGTGACCTCGTGGCCACGGGAGAAGACCGCGTTCTCCTGGTCAGGCCAGGCGAGCGGAACGCCAACCTGCCGGCAAAGGTTGATCCACCTGATTTCGGCCGGCTCGCGCTCGACCCAGAGAACTGTTGCTATGTCCGCGGAGTGAACGCTCAGCTGGTCTCTGCAGTTCAGGACCTGGCCAAGGCCGGTTCGAAGCTGGCGGGCCTCGTTGGCACGCGTCAACGCGCGTAAAGGGTCTAAGGGCTAGTGATTCGCAAGGTCGGAATTTTGCCTTTCCCGGCGCATCCTGTCTTGCCTTCCTTGTGTAACTCTTTGATTGCCGCTCTTATGTGCTTCTGGCGGGCGACCCCCAAGGTGCCTTGCATCACTTCCAGGTGGCACTCGTCGACCGTGAAGGAACTCCGCTTTTGCAGTAACTGGTGGACGTTGTCTTTGATGGTAGCTATCCACTGTTTCTCTCGCTTCTTCTCCTCTTCCTCGAATAAATTAGACAGATACTCCGGTCCGAACAGGGTTCCCTTCGCGGGCAGAGGCTGGCATGCCCGACGCCACTTCTCCTGAGCGATGCTCAGAGCCTCACCGAACAGCCAGACAGCACCTTTGTGGCGGCTAATGAAGATGAGGTAGTAGACGGGCTGGTTCTCGGCTCGGTTGTGAACAGGAATCGCCCACGAGTACGCTCCTACAGCGTTACCCACACGCTTGGCGAACTCTCGGGCGATGCGCCTTACAGCCTCTCGATTGTCCTGTGACGCCTGGTGCTCGTGGCGCCACCAGTCACCTCCGCATGCGGTGTCCAGTGCAGCGAGACCAGCTTCCTTGGCTGGGAACACTTTCGTGCTCCTCAGGTACCCCCCGATACGCCGCACGGCGTTGGCGTTGAAGTTGAGGAGCACTTCGGTGGCGTCTCTACCGGTGGCGCCTCGGCCTGGACGGGAGCCGAACACCTTCTGCGTCAAGGACTCAAAGCTGAGGCCGATGCCGAAGGGATCAATGAATGCAAGCAATGGTGCACCTGCAGCCTGACCTAATACGTGGTCAAGGTGGTCCTCCACCTTGCCGTGCAGAGCTGTCGCTGTTGTCCCGTTCTGATTCGCCTCTTCGACCAACGCTGAGAGGCGTTCATAGTCGGGGCGTCGTTGTTCGATGAAGAAGCTGTCTAGTCGTCTGTACTGCGCTACTGCCGTTGCGGAACTTAGAACTAGTGCGGGGGACCCCGGGGTTCCGTCTTCGTAGCGTCCGGGCCCAGCGTACCCATCCATATAAACGACGCGTTTGTCGGGAGCCCACTGCCCGACCTTACTCACGAAAGGAACTACATATTGATTCAGTATCTCGTGCTTCAAAACGGCAGCCGCCTTCTTACTTACGAAGAACGGACTTGTGCTGTCGGTGTCCTTCTCACCTGCACGCTCTCCCGCTAGATCGAGCACCACATCCTCGAACGCCTCGTCAGGCTCGTCCAACACCTCGTCCCCCTCTGTCGTAGATGTCGGTACCTGCCATCTTGAGCTGTTGAAGGCATATGCGCACCCCCCTTGCAGCAGTCCTGAGGGGGAGGCTCAGATTCCGCTATGCCGCTGTTGGCGTCGGCATCTCGTCCCACGTGCGCCCCTCAAGCGAACGTCCTTGAGATTTGGGGCTTCGACCGCCCCACTGCTTGAAGAAGAAGGACACGCTCTCGCGCTGACACGCGTCACGGATGTCGGTTACCCAACTTTCGTCCATCGGACGGTGGTGGGGACCGGACTCACCTCCCGCGATGACCCAGTCGATGCCGTCCAGATCCAGGCCGTGTAGCGGGCCCAAGAGCGGCTCGCATGAAAGAAAGCGAAGTGCTGCAGGTACACGCCGCAGGTCATCTACCCGCGGCAGTTCGCGACTCGTCTCCACCGATACGCCCATCCAGAGGTTCGGCGGCCACTCCAGTTGATCTGCGACTTGCCGGGCCCGGCGTGCTCGCTTAGTAAGTACCTGGTACGTGTGCTGCGGGGTATCTGCGACGACTCGAAATACCTGCTGGACGAAGGACAGCGGTACCCGCGCGTGGAACAGGTCGGACATGGAGTTGATGAACACTGCCCGCGGGCTCTTCCAGGTGTAGGGGAGACGCAAGGCGACTGGATGCAAGGTGAGGTCGAAGCCAGGCCCGGACGTGCGGGGATGACCATCGTTCTGATACTTCGGAGATCCCATCGCCTTGAGCCTCTTAGCTAGGGACAACGCGTAACAGTTGTCGCAACCAGGAGAGACGCGATCGCACCCCGTTGTTGGATTCCAGGTTGCTTCGGTCCACTCAATGCTGGTCCCCTGACTCATCCTTTGCCTCCCCTGGACGCACTCATGGCAGATGGGCACGAGTGAACGCGGCCATCCAACCACCTTCTAGAGCTAGCAGTGCCAGCTATCCCATCCCGCACTATCGAACATACGTTCAATCAATGCTGGAGGCTAGAGCGGGCACTAGTAAGTCGTGTGTGGGGCGACGAGAGAGCTGGCGGCATCCCCATCGAATGGGAAGGCGCGCACGCGGTTGCCGCAACGCGGAAGATCATCTGTGGCTTGCACGAGCAGGTGCTCGGTCTCTTCTGCGCCGCGTTGGTCGGTGCGGCAGAGCACTCTTGACTGGCCTTCTGCTCCTACCGAAACCCACCACTCTCTTCAGCTCCCATCCCGTCCGCCGTTGACCCACACGTCTGTGGAGCGGGCGTGGTTCATGGCGTCCAGGTGGAGCGCCCCACTGGACGAACGACCTGGACGCCATGGGCCGCGTCTGCTCGGCTCTGCCTGGGTTGACGGTGGACGGGATGGGAGCCCCCAACGCTCGCCACGATGTGCCCGCGGCCSRGRRCGGCGCCCCCTCCCACCCGGTGCCGGCCGATCCCCCGCCGGAGGCATCGTCTGTGACCCGCGGGAAACGCCCTCGCCCTTGCCCGCATGCACGCAGCGCGCCGCCGGGCGCGGCCAGCCGTGGCGCAGACAAGAGGCAGGCCGCGCCCGGCGGCGCGCGCCCGCGCCGTGCGCGGGCCTTGAACCAGTAAAGAAAGTTGTAACTCAGTGCCTAGTGACGTGTAAGTCCTCCGCCTACGTGCTGAGTTCGTTGCCGCCGCCGCTGGGGCTGTCCGCGTAGAGCTCCGCCGTGACCGTATAGCCGTCCTCGCTGTCGTGGACCACGACCCGGTGGGCGAGTGCGCTGACCATGCCCAGGCCCCGGCCATGTACGGCGTCGTCGTCCGGGTGCTCGACCTTCGGATCTGTCCCAGTCCCACCCTCATCGCTCACTGATAGGGCGATTGCCTGCGGGGAGACGGCGAGTGCCAGGTGGAAGGTGCCACCGCCTTGGCCGCTGGCCGTATGGAGGATCGCGTTCGTGCCCAGCTCGCTGACGATCAGGGCGGCGTCGTCGACCAGGGGCGAATCCCGCAGGATGTCGCGTGTCCAACGTCGGGCCCGGCTGACCTCTTCGGGGAAACCTGGGCAAGTGAGGCCCCAGACTCGGATATTGCTCGTATACTCGTGCATACAAGTTCCTTCGTGCTGGTAGGCCGCCATGTGCAGCGGGTTCGAGCTAGACGAGTTTCACGCCGTCATGGGCGCGGATGGCCGGTGGAGACGCCGCGTCGAGTGCGTCCAGGACGCGGATCGCGTACGCCTCGTCGGCGAGTTCGGTGACCTCTTCGCGGGTGGCCCAGCGCAGGGCGCGGGTCTCGTCGCCGGTCGTGGGCGTGCCGTCGATGGCCTCACAGCGGAAGACCATAGAAACGATCAAGCCCGTCATGTTCTTGTAGATGCCGGTCAAGGTCGCGGGAAGTGCGATCTTGAGGCCTGTTTCTTCGAGCACCTCGCGTTGCAGGGCCTCGGGAATGGTCTCCTCGCGTTCGAGGATGCCGCCCGGCGGCTCCCACTTGCCGTTGTCGCGACGCTTGATCAGAAGGGCGCGGCCCTGGTCGTCGACGATGACTCCAGCAACGCTCACGGAGTGCGGACGGTCAGTGCTCAAGGTCCTCGGCCCTCTCGAATAGCTAGGCTCTCCACCGTAGCAACACCACTCGCCCACTCGTCTAGATACCTAAAGGAGTACACGTGACGTCTCTTCCTGGACTGCTCGGCGCCATCGACCCCACCAGTGATCGTGCGGTCTTCCGGCAGATTGCTGACCAGCTCCGCGAGTCCATCGACCGCGGGCGATTCAAGGAGGGCGAGAAGCTGCCCTCTGAGGCGGAACTCGTCGAGCATTACGGCGTCTCCCGGATGACCGTTCGGAACTCCTTCTCTGTTCTCCAGGGTGAGGGCCTGGTGCACGCCGAGCACGGCAAGGGCGTCTTCGTGCGGCCACGGCCACCGGTTCGGCGTCTGGCCTCCGACCGCTTCGCCCGGCGCCATCGCGAGCAGGGGAAATCAGCCTTCATCGTCGAGGTCGACGCTGCGGGCAGTCACCCCCAGGTAGACAGCCTGGAGGTCAAGGAGGAGAAGGCCACGCAGGACATCGCCACCCGGCTGGGGTCGGTGCGGCGGGTGCTCGCTCGGCGGCGCCGGTATCTGCTCGACGGTCGGCCGGTCGAGTTCGCCACCTCCTACCTTCCCCTCGACATCGCGCGCGGAACGCCCATCGCCGAGCCCAACCCCGGACCCGGCGGCATCTACGCCCGCCTCGAAGAGCTGGGCCACCACCTCGACCACTTCGACGAGGAGATCCGGGCCCGGATGCCCGCACCGTCCGAAGTCAAGACGCTCCGGCTCGCGTCCGGCGTGCCTGTCATTCACCTGATTCGCACCGCGTACGACACCGCCGGTCGGGCCGTCGAGGTGTGCGACACCGTCATGGCGGCAGACGCCTACGTCCTGTCGTACCAGCTTCCGGCCACGTGAGGGCCTGACCGCCCGTGGCGGGCCTTGGGCCGTTCCCTCAACTCGTACACGCCGACAGGCATACTCGTATAGACGAGTGGGCAAGCCGTATGGCAAGGTGGTCGCCGTTCCCGGAAATCGGGTCCGAAGGCTACATCTCGTATAGACGAGTAGATGGAAAAGACCTTGCGAACCATCCGTGTGGAGACCTCGGCCGCGACGATCCTCCTGACCGAGGCGCCCGAGCCCAAGGTCCGCGACCGTCAGACCGGCGAGATCGCCAAGGACGTCAACAGCGGTGAAGCGCTGATGACGCTCGGCGTCGTCTACATCGAGGAGGGGGAGTCGTCCTTGGTCAAGGTGACCGTCCCGGAGAGCGGCGTGGCCGACGGGCTGACGCTCGGCGCACCGGTCTCGCTACCGGGACTCATCGCCCGGCCGTGGGAAAGCGTCTTCAACGGTCAGCAGCGGCACGGCATCGCCTACCGCTGCGCCGCCGTCACTCCGGCCGCCTTCCCGGCCGCCATGGGGGCTTCGGCCTGATGACCGACCTGACGACGCTCCTGGAGGTGGGTGGTCCGGTCGCCGTGCTCGGTGGCGGGGCTGCCTACACCCGGGCCAACCGCCCCGGGGTCTACTGGTCCACCGTCGGCCTGCCCATGTCCACGGCCCGGCTGCTCAGCTCGTACGGCTCGGTCATGGAGGCTTGCGGCCTGACCGTCGCGCCCTCCCGACTGCGGGTGCTGGCGTCCAGAGTCACGAGCCGCCGGGAGATCCGGCCCGTCCCGCCTCGTCGCGGGTTCATCCGTCCGACCACGACCGGGCTCCGGCTGCGACTGCGGCTCGCTCCGGGGCAGGAACCCGCCGACGTGGCAGCCTCGGCTGAACGGCTGCGACACGCCTGGGGTGTCCACGGTGTCTACGTGACCTCGGTAAAGCCTGGGGTCGTCGACCTACAGCTCGTCGGGTACGACGTGCTGCGCAAGGTCCGTATGCCGCGCAAGGCGGTGGGCGGCTTCTTGCGCGTGCCCGTGGCGCTGCGGGAGGACGCGACACCCTTTGTACGGGACTACCGGGCCGTCCCGCATGGCCTCTCCCTCGGTGCCACGCTGTCTGGCAAGTCCATGTACCTGCGCCACCTCGTCAACGGGCTCGCGCGGCAGTCCGTTGCCCTGGTCGGCATCGACTGCAAGCGCGGTGTGGAGCTGGCGCCCTTTGCCCCGCGACTGTCGGCGCTGGCTACCGACCCCGGGCAAGCCGCCGAACTGCTGCCCGTACTGATCAGAGAGATGGAGGACCGCTACGACCTGATCAAGGCCCGGCAAGGGATCACCCCGAGCACGCCCGACGAGACGATTACCTCCGACATCTGGGGGCTTCCCCAGCACGAACGGCCCGTCCCCGTGGTGCTGTTCGTCGACGAAGTCGCGGAACTCTTCCTCGTCGCCACCAGGAAGGAGGAAGAGCGGCGGGATGAGATGGTCACCCAGCTCATCCGGCTCGCCCAGCTCGGCCGCGCCGCCGGGGTCTATCTGGAGGTCTGCGGGCAGCGCTTCGGCGCCGAACTCGGCAAGGGCGCGACCATGCTGCGGGCCCAGCTCACCGGGCGGGTCTGCCACCGCGTGAACGATGAAGCCTCCGCCAAGATGGCGCTCGGCGACATCGCCCCCGAAGCGGTCGGCGCCGCCTGCGCCATCCCCGCCGAACGGCCCGGCCTCGCCGTCGCTGGCGACGCCTCCGGCGGCTGGTCCCGCATCCGTACGCCCTACCTCTCGCTCGCCGACGCCGCCGAGACCTGCCGCGTCTCGGCCCACCTGGTCCCCGACCTGTCCGCGCTGAGGCCCTTCCGGCCTGTCGCGCCCGCGCTACCGGTCGAAACCCCGGCCCCGGCCGTACGGCCGCGACCGGTCACCGGCTGAGCCGCCCCCTCCCA
>NZ_JASKYR010000709.1:0-3359 GCF_041028215.1 Streptomyces flavofungini | reverse complement strand
TGGCGACCCTGGTCGCCCAGGGGCTCACGCTGCCCCTCCGGGTGCAGAAGCTCGGGGTGCGTGCCGACGGGGACGTCGAGCGGCAGATCGAGCGGGATCTGGCGCTGCGTGCCGCCAAGGCCGCCAAGCGCCGCCTCAAGGAGACCCAGCGGGAGATGATGTCGGCCGCCCGCCACGAGGTCCTCTCCGCGCGCAGCGAGCCCGGCGCCGACCCGGAGGTCGTCGACCGGGTGCTGCACCACCTGGACGTGCGCAGCCTGCGCTGAGGCAAGGCCTCGTGGCGGGTGGCGGGGATCAGCCCCGGCCGGTGCGCGGCGCGCCCTTGTAGAGGCGCGGGCCGTGGCCGTTCGCCGACGGCTCCGTGTCCGGTGCGGGCTCCGCGAAGGCGGTGGTGACCCGGGGCAGCGCGTAGGGGTGGTGCGTGGTCAGCCACTGGATGAGCTGCTCGCGGACCGTGACCCGTACCGTCCAGATGTCGTCGGCGTCCTTCGCGGTGACCAGGGCGCGGACCTGCATCGTGGTCGGTGTGGTGTCGGTCACCGCGAGGCCCCAGTCGCGGCCGTCCCAGGCCCCGCAGTCCCGCAGGATGTCCCTGAGCTTCTCGCGCATCTGGTGGACCGGAGCCGAGTGGTCCAGGTGGAAGAAGACCGTTCCGGTCATCTGCGCGCCGCCGCGCGACCAGTTCTCGAACGGTTTCGACGTGAAGTACGAGACGGGCATCGTGATCCGGCGCTCGTCCCAGGTGCGGACGGCGAGGAAGGTGAGGGTGATCTCCTCGACGGTGCCCCACTCGCCGTCCACCACGACCGTGTCCCCTATGCGCACCATGTCGCCGAAGGCGATCTGGAGGCCCGCGAAGAGGTTGCCGAGGGTGGACTGGGCCGCGACACCGGCGACGATGCCGATGATGCCCGCGGAGGCGAGGAGCGAGGTGCCCGCCGCCTTCATCGCGGGGAAGGTCAGCAGCATCGCGCCGACGGCCACGGTGCCGACGATGGCGGAGACCACCCGCTGGATGAGCGTGACCTGGGTGCGCACCCGGCGGACCCGGGCGGGGTCGCGGTGGGCCGCCGCGTAACGGGCGTACGAGGACTCCACGACCGCGGCGGAGATACGTATCACCAGCCAGGCCGCTGAGCCGATGAGGACGAGCGAGAGGAACTGGCCGACCGCCGCCGAGTTCGCGGCGGTGAGGTCGGCCCGGTCGTAGGAACCGCGGAGCAGCGCGGCGCAGAGGGTGAGGTGGAGGGGGATGCGGCAGCGGCGCAGCAGTCCCCAGAGCGGTGTTTCGTGGTGCCGTTCGTCGGCTCGGCGCAACAGCACGTCGGCCAGCCAGCCGACGACCACCGTGAGCACGACCGAGCCGCCGATCACGATCAACGGACGCAGTACGTTCTCCATGCCTCCGAGGGTAGGGGTACCGCTCCCGTGCCCCGGCGGGCAGGTACCGCATCGGATGGCACGATGGCCCCATGAACATCATGCTCTTCCACTCGACGTACGGCCTGCGGCCCGCGGTGCACGCCGCCGCCGACCGGCTGCGTGCCGCGGGACACGAGGTGTGGACCCCCGACCTCTTCGAGGGCCGCACGTTCGACGACGTCGAGTCCGGAAGGGCCTTCAGCGACCGGATCGGCAAGGACGAACTCCTGAAGCGGGCGATCCTCGCCGCCGCGCCCTACTCCGAGCGCCGCCTGGTGTACGCGGGCTTCTCCCTCGGCGCCGCGACCGCGCAGACGCTCGCCCTGGGCGACGCCAGGGCGCGCGGCCTGCTCCTGCTGCACGGCACCTCCGACATCGCGGAGAACGCGTCGGTGGACGAGCTGCCGGTGCAGCTCCACGTGGCGGAGCCCGACCCGTTCGAGACGGACGACTGGCTGAGCGCCTGGTACCTGCGGATGGGCCGGGCCGGGGCCGACGTGGAGGTCTACCGCTACGCCGGCGCCGGGCACCTCTACACCGACCCCGGCCTGGACGACTACGACGCCCAGGCCGCGGAGGCGACGTGGCGCACGGCACTCGGCTTCCTGGAGACGCTCTGATCCCCGTCGGACGCTCTGATCCCCGTCGGGTGGCGGGTCAGCGCACGGGGGCGTCCGCCCGCTCGACCTTCTGGGTGCCGCTGAGCGTGCGGTAGGAGCGCAGCCAGGACGAGGTCGCGTCGGGGTCGGTGCGGTCGGAGAGGGCGTAGTAGTCCATCTGCGAGCGCTCGGCGGTGACGTCGAGGACGCCGTAGCCGTGCGAGTCCATGTCCAGCCACTTCACATGGCGGTTGGCCGCCTTGATGGCGCCCACGGCCGCCAGCGAGACGGTGTGCGGGGCGACGTGCAGCAGGTCGTCGACGTTGTCGGAGGTCACCGAGGTGACCACGAACTCCGTGGCGACCGAGGGCGACAGGGGGTACGTGGCGGCCTTCACCGGCACGTTGTTCGCCCACGCCATGTGGATGTCGCCGGTCAGGAAGACGGTGTCGCGGATGCCGTTGTCGCGCAGGTGGGCGATGAGCTCCTTGCGGTCGTCCGTGTAGCCGTCCCACTGGTCGGCGTTGACGGCGATGCCCTCCTTGGGCAGGCCGAGCAGCTCCGCGAGGGGCTGGAGGAGATGGGCGGGGAGGGCGCCGAAGGCGACCGGCGAGATCATCACCGAGGTGCCGACCAGCTTCCAGACGGCGTCCGACGAGGCGAGGCCCGCCTTCAGCCAGTCGAGCTGGGCGCGGCCGGTGATCGTGCGCTCCGGGTCGTCGACCTTGCCGCTGCCGGTGCCCGCCTGCTCGGAGCGGAAGGACCGCAGGTCGAGCAGGTGCAGATCGGCGAGCCTGCCGTAGCGGACGCGGCGGTAGACGGTGCCCTCGGTGGAGGGGCGCACGGGCATCCACTCGAAGTAGGCCTGCTTGGCCGCCGCCATGCGCCGCGCCCAGGGGCCCTCGGTCTCCGGTGAGTGGTTCACACCACCGCCCGACCAGGCGTTGTCGGCGAACTCGTGGTCGTCCCACATGGCGATGACCGGGTGCGCGGCGTGCATCGCCAGGGCGTCGGGGTCGGTCTTGTGGACGCCGTGCCGGGTGCGGTAGTCGGCGAGCGTGATGATCTCGTGCTTCGGCTCGTGCTGCCGGACGACGTTCTCGGCGGAGGGGTACTCGCCGCTCCTGTACTCGTAGATGTAGTCCCCGAGGTGCAGGACCGCGTCGAGGTCGGCGCGGGCCGCGAGGTGGCGGTAGGCGGAGAAGTGGCCGGACTCCCAGTTGGCGCAGGAGACCACGCCGAAGCGGACGCCCGGGGCGGCGGCGTCGGCGCGGCGGCCGCCTCCTGGTACGGCGGCGGGACGGCCCCGGGCCCCGGCGTCCCGCCGCCGTACCAGGA
>NZ_JASKYR010000708.1:0-3822 GCF_041028215.1 Streptomyces flavofungini | reverse complement strand
ATCCTGCCCAAGGACACCGACGCCGTCACCGGCGCCCAGCTCTCCGACGACCAGGAACAGGCGATCGAGACACAGACCAGCTCGATGAGCCAGGTCCTGCTGATCTTCGCGGGCATCGCGCTCTTCGTCGGCATCTTCATCATCGCCAACACCTTCACCATGCTGGTCGCCCAGCGCACCAAGGAACTCGCGCTCATGCGGGCCGTCGGCGCCTCACGCCGCCAGGTCACCCACGCCGTGCTCATCGAGGCATGTCTCGTCGGTCTGGTGGCCGCCGGTGCGGGCTTCGCGCTCGGCATCGGTATCGCCGTCGTCCTCCACGCGGTGATGAACGCCACGGGCGCCTCGCTGCCCGACGGAGCGATCGTCGTGACCCCGGTCACGATCGCGACCGCCCTGGGCATCGGCGTCTGCGTCACCATGCTGTCCGCCTGGCTGCCGGGCCGCCGCGCCGCGCGCATCCCCCCGGTCGCCGCGATGAGCAGCGTCCACGCCACGCCGACCACGCGGGGCCTGGTCGTCCGCAACACCATCGGCGCCGTCACCGTCACCCTCGGCGTGGTGATGATGCTGAGGGGCGGCACCTACGTCATGGCGGGCGGCTCCGCCGTCGTCCTCGTCGGTGTCATCGTCCTCACACCGCTCCTGTCGCGCCCCTTCATCGCCGCCTCGGCCCCGCTCCTGAAGCCGTTCGGCGTCACGGGCAAGCTGTCCCGCCTCAACGCGGTGCGCAACCCCCGCCGCACCGCCTCCACCGCAGCGGCTCTGATGATCGGCCTGGCCTTGATCACGGCGATGACGGTGGTCGCGACCTCCATGAGCAGCGCCATCGACAAGATGGCCGCGGGCTCCCTGAAGGCCGACTACACCGTCTCCATGGCCAACTACCAGCCGCTGGCCCCCGAAGTCCGCCAGAAGCTGGACAAGCTCCCCGACGTCGTGGCCAGCAGCCCGCTGCGCACCACCTCCGCCGAGGTCAACGGCTCGCGCACGGGCGTCTCCGGCGTCGATGAGAAGGCCTTCGGCAAGCTGGCGAGCCTCGACTTCACCAGTGGTTCGCTGGCCGGGCTCAAGGGTGACTCCACGCTCGTCGACAAGGAGACCGCCGACCGCCGGAAGCTGACGGTCGGCGACACCGTCTCGGTGCGGTTCGACGACGACAGGACGGCGAAGCTGGAGGTCGTCGGGGTGTACGAGCAGAACGACCTGCTCGACGGCCTGTTCACGCCGCTCCCCGTCGTCGACCCGCACCTCTCCAGGGTCGCCGACAAGCAGGTCCTGGTGAAGATGGAGGACGGCCCGTCCGACGGCGCCGAGGACGCGATCGTCAAGGCCCTCGGCGACAACCCCGCCATCAAGGTCCAGGACAAGGACGCCCGCAGCGATGAGGCCGCCGGTGCGATCAACCTGATGCTGAACATGCTCTACGGCCTGCTCGCGATGGCCGTCCTGATCGCGGTGCTCGGTGTCATCAACACCCTCGCCATGTCGGTCTTCGAGCGGAGACGCGAGATCGGCATGATGCGGGCCATCGGCCTGGACCGCGCGAAGGTCAAGCAGATGGTGCGCCTTGAGGCGGTCGTCATCTCCCTGTTCGGCGCCGTGCTCGGCATCGGTGTCGGGCTCTTCATGGGCTGGGCCGCGGGCGGCAGCATCGGCGAGAAGATCACCACGTACTCGATGGAGGTCCCGGTCGCCCGTATCCTCCTCTTCCTGGCCGTGGCCTCCGTGGTCGGTGTCCTCGCGGCGATGTGGCCGGCCCGCGGCGCGGCCAAGCTCGACCCGCTCACGGCCATCAAGAGCGAGTAGCGGTACGACGCGCCGGGTCAGCCGAGCAGAACCAGCGGCTTGGCCGGAAGTTCGAGCAGGGCTTCCGGCAAGTCGTCGTACGCGATGGTGTCGCTGTAGACGGGGAGGGGATCGACCTCTCCGGTCCGCACCAGATCGAGCACCTCCGGCAGATGCGGGCCGATCTCAGGGCGTCCGGTGCTGAAGGTGATCGCGTCCATGTACATGGTGAACAGGGGCAGCGGCGCGGGCTTGAAGAAGATGCCGAAGCTGTGGCAGTGGCCGCCCGGAGCCGTCACCTCCAGAGCTCCGGTCAGACCCCCGGGGTCGCCGGTGGCGTCCACGGTGGCGGGGAACCGCCGCCCGCCCAGTTCGCGGACGTCGTCGACGGCTTGGGCGCCGTACCCCTCGGCGATCGAGCGGCGCCGCGCGTCCCGGTCGACGTACACCACGTCGGCGGCGCCCAGACAGGCCGCGAAGGCACAGGCGTAGAGCCCGTGCGTCAGGCCGCCCAGCACCGCCACGCCCCGTCCGGGGTGGAGCGCCAGACCCCGGCGCACCGCGTCGTAGGCGTCGGTCAGACTGTCGGACGCGGCAGCGGCGGCCGCGGCGGGCAGTCCTTCGGGCAGCCGCCGCAGATTGGCGCCCGCCCAGGGCACCTTGATCCGCTCGGTGAACATGCCGCCCCACTGACCGCCCAGGGGGAGCCCGAACATGGCGTAACGCGGCGTGCGTTCGCAGTGGGAGGGGTGGCCCACCGAGCACTGGGCACATGTGCCGCAGGAGATGTGCCACGGAACCACCACGAGGTCTCCGGCCGAGAGATCCCCGCACTCCGATCCGAGGTCGACGACCCGGCCCACGCACTCGTGCCCGAGCGCGAAGGGCCCTTCGAAGGGGGTCGCCCCCGCGATCACGGCCCGGTCCAGATCGCAGGTCGTGGCCGCGACGGGGGCGACGACCGCCTCATGGGCCCGTGTGACGCGGGGTTCCGGCCGTTCGACTAAGCGCAGGCGGCGCGGTGCGACGAATTCAAGCGATCTCATACGAACTCCTGCCTGGGTTTCGCCTTGTGACACGAAGAGAGCGGCTCCAGCGGGGGTGACCCACCCACGCGCCCGCCGGGCAGGGGCCGTGGGCCGGAACCAGCAGCTCTCGGTCCGGCCCACGGCGCGGGGGGCCGACCGCCTTCCTGTCCCCACAGTGCGGTCGGCCCCAGTGTCCGCCCTCGCACATCTCCGAACACAGGGCGGACAGCATGCGGGCCCGCGGCAACCGGGCCCTTGACCGGTGGTCCATCCGTCTCACCAGCACTTCTATCCTGCTGTCTGTGGACGCCCGCCGCGTCAACCATTGGGTCCGGTTCTGCGGCAGTTCTGTCGGCTCTTCGGCTGACAGGGGGCCGGGGTGTGTCGGTGTGCGGTTCAGGGGCCCGGCATGGCACGCGGGGCGCCCGGGCCGACCCCTGCGGGGGGCAGGAGCGAAGCGCCGGTCAAACGGCAGCGAAGCGACACCAGGCTGTCGGCGATGTCCCCGCCCCGGCACCCATGGCACGCTCGCCATCCACGGGGCGCCGCCGTGGAGACGCAGGAGGACTACGGCGGCAGCGCGAAGACGCTGACGGCGCAGCTGGAACGCGGCATCGGCGTCGGGCCGGGCCAGGCCAGGCCAGGGCGGGGCGTCGGGCGGCAAGGTGACCCAGGAGACCTGCCCGGCGAAGCAGCCCCGGCACGCGGAACGACCGGCCCCCGGGAACATCGGTCCCCGGGGGCCTGCTGCCATGCCGTGGAACCGGTCAGCGGGCGAGGACGCCGAACTCGGTGCCGTTGGTGACCTGGGAGTCGACCGGCGCCTTCACGACGCGGGTGGGCGACTCCCCGGCGACCTTGCCGCTCTTGGTGCCGACCGACCAGACCTCCGGCGCGGTCGCGGGGACCGGGACAGTGATCTCGGGCTGCTTGTCGTTGTTGAGGYCGGTGGTCTTGAGCTGGGCGGGGAGGCGGTAGGTACCGGCGGGCCGGGGCAGGCCGGGCG
>NZ_JASKYR010000707.1:0-4516 GCF_041028215.1 Streptomyces flavofungini | reverse complement strand
GCCCGGTMSGGCCCCGGCGCAGCCCGCGCCGCCGGGGCCCGACCGGGCTCAGGGGGAGGGCACCCGGTGAGCGGGGGTTCGGTCGCCCGTCGCTCGTGGGTGTCGTTCACCGGCGGACGCCGCCCAGGCCCGCCGCGTGCGGCGGCCCGTGGACGTACGGGTTACACCCTGTGGCAGCGTGTCCGGGCGTCGTTCACCAACGTCGTCCTGCCGCCGCGTGCCCCGTACGTCGCCGTCGGTGCTCGCGCACAGGCGGTCGCGCCACGGCCCCCTGTTCATTCCGTCGCGCCGGGGTGGTTCCCGCTCCCGCGGCTCTCCGCAGCTGGTGCGCTGACCGCCTCGGGGGCCGACGCCGTGGTCCTCGAAGCCTCCTCTCCCGACCGCCGGAGCCGGTTCCTGCTGCGCCGCACCGCTGACGGCACAGCCGCGTACAGCCTTGAGCTGGTGGTGGGTGACGCCCACGACGAGGACCGCCCGCTGCTGTACACGGTCGCCTACGCGCGGCCCGACGGGCGCGAGCGCGTCCTCCTCGTGCCCGTGGTGCGGGGCGGTGTCGGGCCCGCTGCCTCATACGTACGTCTCAGCGGCTTCGTACCGGGGGTGACATGGGCCGCCACCGGCCCCTCCCCCGTGCCCGGGGAGCACGAGTGGGACCCGGTGGTCGTCGCGGACTCCGTCGGCGCCGCGCTCAACGAAGCGACCCGCGAAGCCTGGCGCCGCGTCCGGGAATTGCTGAGCGGCGACGTCCGCGATGTCATCGATGGAGCGCTGCGATGAGCTCCGGGGCTGCTCGGCCCGGATCCGGCGGGCCCCACCGAGCCGCTCTCGACGCCCTCCTGGGGGACCCGGCGAGCCCGCAGAGCGTCGTACATGAACTGCTCGGCAAGCGGCAGTTGTGGTGGCAGTGCTGTAGCGAGGCCGTCCGTACAGACCCCGCCTGGCTGCGCTCGGAGCGAGCCGGGAGGCTGGCCACGTGGATCGACGAGACAGCTCCTGAGCGTCCGTCCGACACCCTGACGCCCGCCCTTCACGCCTACCTGGTGGCCCGCGCCCTGAGCGCGCCGGAGAGCGGCGCCGCCGGGCGGGACGACGCGCTGGCCCGGGTGCGGAGCGCCTGGGCGAGCAGCGGCCTGCTGTCCGCCCAGGCCGCACCCGGTCCGGTCCAGCCGTCCGGCCGTGGGGTGGACGGTCTCCCGGCAGACACCCGTGAGCGGCTCAACGCGTGTCTGGAGCGCATCTCGCGGCTGCCGTCGGGCGAAGGTGAGCGGACGGCCGCGCCGGACGGCGCGCTGATGACCGCCGTGCTGCTGATGGCGGGCTGTGCGACGCGCCGAAGGCCGTTGGTACGGGTACCCGTGGTGTTCGACGAGACCGACCCGGACGACGACGCGGCGCCCGGCGCGACCGGCATCCTGGAACTCCGCGAGTTCCCCGCCGGACCGCCCGGCCTGTACCCCGATCCGCGCGCCATGACCGGGCTGCGCAGCTCCGACGGCCAGTTCGCGACGGCTCTCGGCCGGGCCTGGGTCGCGGCGGGGCCGGGTCGCGGCTCGCGGTGTGTCCTGTGGCGTCTGGTCATGGCGGACCGGCCCGCCCCCCTGCGGATCGAGGGCCCGTCTCTCGGCGTGGCCTTCGCCTTGGGCCTGCGGGAACTCCTGCGGCATCCCCGGACCCGACGGCCCAGTGCGGCCTGGGTGCGTGGCGTCTTCTACGGCCTGCGGCCGCGCACCGCGGTGACGGGTGCGCTGGGCAACGGCGAGCGGCTCATCGGTGTCAGCGGCATGGAGGGCAAGCTCCTGGCCGCGCGCCGCAAGGGGCTGCGCCTGGTCGCCCCCGCCGCGAACCGCTCGGACGCCGCGCACGCCCCCGAGCCCACGGATGTGCGGTTCGCAGGGACGCTGCGGCAGGCCGACCGGTACGCGCGCCGCTTCCGCGTCGCCCGCCTGGTCACGGCGCTGTCCCTGGTAGCCGCCGCGGTCACCTCCGGAGTGATCGTGGAGCACCGCGAGTCCGAGGCCAGGGAGCGGCTCGCCGCCGCGCACCGGCTGGCCGGTGTGTCGGAGGGCCTGCTGCGCACGGACGTCGGGCTCGCCGGACTGTTCGCCGAGCGGGCGTACCGCGAGCACGCCGATCCGCTGACCCGGCGGGCCCTGCTCCGCGCGGTCACCGAGAGCCCTCATCTGGTCGGCAGTGTGCGGGCCTCCGGGACGATATCGGCGGTGGCCTCCTCCGGGGGCGGGGGACATGCCCTCGTCGGGACCAAGGGCGGCGAAGTGGAGCGGTGGGCTCTCGGGCGGGGCCGGTTCGGCCACCACGAGCGGCTCGGCCGTCTCCCCGGCCCGGTGAAGTCGGTGGCATCCGATACGAACGGCGACACCGTCGCGGCGATCGACCGCCGCACGGTCAAGGTGTGGGACGACGAGCGGACCGCCGCCGTACCGCGCCTGCCCGGCGCGCAGCGGCCCACGGCGCTCGCGGTCTCCCCGACGGGACGCTTCGTCGCGGTCGCCACGACCGCCTCGGAGTTGGATGTCCCGCCCACGCTCGCGGTCCTGGACCTGAGCTCGGGACGCACGAGGCAGCAGAAGCTCGAAGGGCTGCCGTCGGACGTGTCCGCCCTCGCCTTCGACGGGGACGCGGAGCTGGTGGCCATCGAGTACTCCAACGGCACGTGGAACCGGATCTCCAGGGAACGGCTCACCCGCACCGCCGGGAACTCCCTCAATTTCGGCGCCCACAATGTGGTCTCCGCGCTCGCCCCGGACGGCGGTCACATCAGTTTCAGCAACAAGGACTCCACGCTGCCGGTCTGGCCGTCCCGGGGCGAGCCCGACGCCTTCAAGCCGAAGCTGGAGGCGGAGACGGAGCCGGGTCTCGCCACGGCCATGGCGGTCAGCGGCGGCGGCTCCCACGTGGCGACGGCGATCGCTGCCACGCTCCAGGTCAGTCGTACGCACGCGGCGGGCGGCAAGGCGTCCGACCCCCTCGTCCTCGCGGGGGCGGGGACGGTCGACAGGAACACGCTCACCTTCGTCGGTCCCGGCGGCGACCGACTCGCCTCCGCCTCCCACGACCTCCTCAGCCTGTGGGATCTGAACCAGCGCTCACGGATCGCACGCACCACCGAGATCGGCATCCCGGCCTCCTGCCTGGCCTGTCAGGAGCCACGTGTCTCGGTGTCGCCGGACGGACGCGACGCGGCGGTCCTCGACAGCCAGGGAACCCGGCTCTCCACCCTGCGACTCGGCGTTCCCGCCACCGCAGAGCGGCAGCGCAAGATGCCTCGTGTGCTGAAGCTGCCCGGATTCGCGGAGCTGCTGTGGCGGCCCGACAGCGAGCGCCTGATCGTGGTGGCGCCGGACGGCAGCGCACAGATCCTTGCCCGCGGACGGGAGTGGCGGCCGGTCGGCGTCTGGCCCGCACTGCCGAACCCGCTGCGGCTCTCCGACCCGCCCATGCTGATGCGGTTCCTGCCCGGTGGCCAGAAGGTCGCCGAGGTGCACGCCTCCGGCACGGTCCGGTTCAGGGACGCCGGGTCCGGCAAGGTGCTGCGTGAGGTGCGGGGCCCGAATTCCATGGCGCCGACGGCCTCCGCCCCGTCCGAACTGAGCCGCAGCTACGCGGCCGTGGACGACCGGGCCACGCACACCGCGGTGCTCAACCGGACGGACATGCTCGACAACGACGGCGTGCGCATCCACGTCACCGACACCGCGTCGGGCCGCATCCGCACCCGCCACTTGCCCGATGCCCTGGGCATCGCTTACGCCGACGACCACCTGCTGGTCCAGCGCGGCAGTGGGGCACTGGAGGTGTGGACGGCGTCCGGCAGCCGTCGCCTCGGCCGGGTCGAGGGCGCGGACGATCCCGCGGTCGGCCCGGTCACAGGCGGTGGTCTCGTCGCCGGGACCACGTCGGAGGACCACACCGTGCGCCTGCTCGATCTGCGGTCCGGCAGCACACTCGGCTCACTGCCGCTGCCCGAGGGCAACAAGGCGGAATCGACGGGCCTGGTGTTCAGCGCGGACGGCACGAAGCTGGTCACCGCGACGGAGGGTGACTACTCGCGGACGGACGACCCGGAGCCCGACGGTCCCGCCCTGAACGAGATGGGGCAACTCATCGAATGGAGGATCGATCCGCGTGTCTGGATCCGCACCGTCTGCTCGACGACCGGAAAGGACCTGCAACCCGCCGACTGGGAGCAGCACATGGGCACGGAGCCACCGTCGTCGCTGCGCTGCGGGGAGTGAGGCGCGGCGCTGGACCGCCGCGACGCTCGCGCTGACGGCGGCGCTCTGGGTGACCGGCTGCGGTCCSGGCTCCGGCGGCCACGCGGACGACAAGGACTCCGGCCACTCACCCTCCGCCCCGGGTGTCCCCACCGTGGTCCGCCTGCCGGGCAACTCCTCCCCCGACGACATGCTCCTCACCGACGACGGGACGCTCTGGGTCGCGGAGTCGGACATCGCCGCGATCGCGGAGATCACCGTGTCGGGGAAGACCACCCAGCACC
>NZ_JASKYR010000706.1:0-3375 GCF_041028215.1 Streptomyces flavofungini | reverse complement strand
GGGTTGATGAGCAGCGCCTCGCCGAGGTGGCGGCGCGCCGCCCCGTACCGGCCGAGCTGCCGCTCGATCTCGCCCCGGTGGTAGGCGAAGAGCGCGCTGCGCGGCCCCTTCTTGATCGCCTTCGTGACGAGCTTCAGGCCCCGCTCGCCCTCCCCGGCCCGGTGCAGTGCCCAGCCGAGCGCGTCCGCCGTCTCCGGATTGCGGTGCACCGCGTACTCCGCCGTGAGCCGCTGCACCGCCACCTCCGCGTCCCCGTGGTCCGCCTCGTAGAGGCCGAGGACGCGCTGGTCGTTGACGCCGCCCGCGCTCTCCTCGCGCACCCGGGTGCGCAGCACGTCGTACTGCGCCCGCGCGGCGGGCAGCAGCTTCAGCGACTGGTACAGCTCGCCGAGCTCCAGGGCGTACTGCGGCATCGGCTGCCGGGTGAGCGCCGAGCGGTAGGCGTGCAGCGCCTCCGAGGTGCGGCCGAGCGCCGCGAGCGCGCGGCCCCTGCCCGCGAGCGAGGCGTGGTGGTCGGGGTCGGCGTCGAGCGCGGCCGCGTAGTGGCGCAGCGCCACCTTCGGCTCGCCGCGCTCCCACGCCATCTCCCCGACGCGGTACGAGGCCGCCGCCCGCTCGGCGGGGGTGCCGGCGAGCGCCACGGCCGAGGAGAGGGCGGAATCGGCGTCCTCGCGCCAGCCGCGGTCACGGTAGAACCACCCGGCGCGCACCTTGACGGCCGAGCGCGGGCCCAGGGCCTTCAGCTTGTCCAGGGCCTTGTCGGCGGCCTTGATGTCACCGAGCCCGCAGTAGGCGTCGATCAGTGCCGGGTAGACCGTCCACCGCTTGGGCGCCTGGTGCGCCGCCCGCTCGGCGAAGCCGCGCGCGGCACGGTAGTCGTGCCGCACGTTGGCGAGCGCGGCGAGGCCCGTCAGCGCCTCCGGATTGCGCCCGGGCATGGCCTTGAGGGAGGTCCGCAGCGCCTTGTCGGCCTTCGGGTAGTACCGGAAGTCGGCGGTCCGCTCGCCCCGCGCCACATACGCTGAGCCGAGCACCGCCCAGGAATGCCCGTCACCGGGGTGCGCCCGCAGATGCGCCTCGCGCTCTCCGATGAGCGCCGTCAGGTCGGGGAGCGCGGCGGGTCTGCCCGCCCCCACGGCCGCCATCGCGCGCCCCGAGGGGCCGAGCGCGGGCCGGGCCGGTCTTCCGTCGTCCGGGGACGCGAGCACCAGGACGCCGCCGAGCACGAGACTCCCCGCGACGGAGGCCACGAGCACATGGTTCAGGGAGAGCTTCATGGAGTCACTGTGCGTCAATACGAAGAGCACACCCCGGCAGGGGGAACGGCGTCGCACACGGGTTCACACCGATGGCGGGGGGTGCGAGGCTGTGATCATGAGCCGCACCCTCATCGAACTCCTCCAGGAGGGACTGCCCGCCGAGGCGGTCCTCACGGACCCCGACGTCACGTCCGCGTACGCCCACGACATGGCGAGCTTCTGCGAGGCGGGCATGCCCGCCGCCGTGGTCCTGCCGCGCACCGTCGAACAGGTGCAGCACGTCATGCGCACCGCCACCGAACTGCGCGTCCCCGTGGTGCCGCAAGGCGCCCGCACCGGCCTGTCCGGCGCCGCGAACGCGAGCGAGGGCTGCATCGTGCTGTCCCTGATCAAGATGGACCGCATCCTGGAGATCAGCCCCGTCGACCGCATCGCGGTCGTCGAACCGGGCGTCGTCAACGCGGCGCTCTCCCGCGCGGTCGGCGAACACGGCCTCTATTACCCGCCGGACCCCTCCAGCTGGGAGACGTGCACCATCGGCGGGAACATCGGCACCGCCTCCGGCGGCCTGTGCTGCGTCAAGTACGGGGTCACGGCCGAGTACGTGCTCGGACTCGACGTCGTCCTCGCCGACGGCCGTCTCATGAGCACCGGACGGCGCACCGCCAAGGGCGTCGCGGGCTACGACCTCAGGCGTCTCTTCGTCGGCTCCGAGGGCAGCCTCGGCATCGTCGTCCGCGCGGTCCTCGCCCTGAAGCCGCAGCCCCCGCAACAGCTCGTGCTCGCCGCCGAGTTCGGCTCGGCCGAGGCCGCCTGCGACGCGATCTGCGCGATCATGGAGGGCGGCCATGTGCCCTCCCTGCTCGAACTCATGGACCGTACGACGGTCAAGGCCGTCAACGACCTGGCCGGCATGGGCCTGCCGGAGACCACCGAGGCGCTGCTGCTCGCCGCCTTCGACACCCCCGACCCCACGGCAGACCTCGCCGCCGTCGGCGCGCTCTGCGAGGCCGCGGGCGCCACCCAGGTCGTCCCCGCCGAGGACGCCGCCGAGTCGGAACTGCTGCTCCACGCGCGGCGGCTCTCGCTCACGGCCCTCGAAGCGGTCAAGGGCACCACGATGATCGACGACGTCTGTGTGCCGCGCTCGAAGCTCGCGGACATGCTCGACGGCGTGCGGCGCATCGGCGAGAAGTACGGCCTGACCATAGGGGTGTGCGCGCACGCGGGCGACGGCAACACCCACCCCACCGTCTGCTTCGACGCGGCCGACCCCGACGAGGGCAGGCGCGCCCGCGAGTCCTTCGACGAGATCATGGCCCTCGGCCTCGAACTCGGCGGCACCATCACCGGCGAGCACGGCGTCGGGGTGCTGAAGAAGGAGTGGCTCGCGCGGGAGATCGGCCCGGTGGGAGTGGAGATGCAGCGCGCCGTGAAGGCGGCCTTCGACCCCCACTCCCTGCTCAACCCGGGCAAGCTCTTCTGACCCGTCCCCGTCGCCCCCGTGGCGGCGGGGCTCACTCACCGTCCTTGGACTCGTCCGAGGGCCACGGGTCGCGCAGCCACAGCTCGTCCGCGCGGCCGGAGGCGGGCGCGAGCAGCTCGGCGAGGCCGTCGTCGATGCCGAGCCGCCCGCCCTCAGAGCCCGGAGGGACCACCCGCAGGGTCCGCTCCAGCCAGGCGGAGACGGCCGTCGCCGGGGCTTCGAGCAGGGCGTCGCCGTCGGGCGAGGTCAGCGCCATCAGGACGACGGCGCGGCCGTCCACCTTCGTCGGCCAGACCCGCACATCACCGTGGCCGCACGGCCGGAACACCCCCTCGACGAGCAGCTCACGGGCGAACGTCCAGTGCACGGGGTGCTCGGAGCCGATGTGAAAGGCGATGTGGACGGCGTAGGGATCGTCGGTGCGGTAGGTGAGCCTCGCCGGAACAGATACGGCCCGTTCCGGTGACACGACCAGTTTGAGTTCGAGTTCGCGTTCCACCACGGAGTGCATGTCGCTGCGTTTCCTTCCCCTACGGGGTCCCGGAGCGGACCCGTACGAGTGGAGAGCGCGGCAGCGGCCGGGCGTTACGCGGGTTCGGCCAAGTTTCTCCGAACGAGTGCGMASAGGGG
>NZ_JASKYR010000705.1:0-3609 GCF_041028215.1 Streptomyces flavofungini | reverse complement strand
CGGCACGACGAAGGCGCCCATCGCCGCGATGTGCGCCTTCGTCGTGCCGAAGCCGCGGGCCGCGAGCCCGACCACCGCGGCGATGGGCGCGATCGCGGTCGACGGACCCGCACTCTTCCTGCAAGGCACGATCCTGCTCGCCGGACTCGTCGCGATCTTCACCTTCGCCGAGCGGCGTCTCGACCCGGAGGCGCACGGCAACCGCGTCGACTCGTTCGTGGCGCAGGCCGGTTCCGTACCGGGCAGCGAGAGCGAGCGGGCCGCCACCAAGGCCGGTTTCACCACCACCGAGGTGTTCCCGCTCGCGCTGTTCGCCATCGGCGGCATGCTCGTCTTCCCGGCGGCCAACGACCTCCTGACGCTCTTCATCGCGCTGGAAGTCTTCTCCCTGCCGCTGTACCTGCTCTGCGCGCTGGCCCGCCGCAAGCGCCTGATGTCGCAGGAAGCAGCGGTCAAGTACTTCCTGCTCGGCGCGTTCGCCTCGGCGTTCACGCTCTTCGGCATCGCCCTTCTCTACGGATACGCGGGCTCGGTGTCGTACGCGACGCTCGCCAACGTCGTCGAGGGCAACGTCAAGACCATCGACCCGGCGCTCGCCGACACCATGGGCAATGACGCGCTGCTCCTCATCGGCGTCGCGATGGTGACGATGGGGCTGCTCTTCAAGGTGGGCGCGGTGCCGTTCCACATGTGGACCCCGGACGTCTACCAGGGCGCCCCGACCCCGGTCACCGGCTTCATGGCGGCGGCGACGAAGGTGGCCGCGTTCGGCGCCCTCCTCCGCCTCCTCTACGTGGTCCTGCCGGGGCTGCGCTGGGACTGGCGGCCCGTGATGTGGGGCATCGCGATCGTCACCATGCTGGGCGGCGCGATCGTCGCGATCACGCAGACCGACATCAAGCGGCTCCTGGCGTACTCGTCCATCGCGCACGCCGGGTTCATCCTCGCCGGTGTGATCGCCACCACCCCGGACGGAATCTCCTCCGTCCTGTTCTATCTGGGTGCCTACTCCTTCGTGACGATCGGCGCCTTCGCCGTGGTCACCCTGGTGCGGGACGCGGGCGGCGAGGCCACTCACCTGTCGAAATGGGCGGGGCTCGGCCGCAGGTCACCACTGGTCGCGGCGGTCTTCGCGGTCTTCCTGCTCGCCTTCGCAGGCATTCCGCTGACCTCCGGCTTCACCGGGAAGTTCGCGGTGTTCAAGGCGGCGGCCGACGGCGGCGCGGGCGCGCTGGTCGTGATCGGTGTCCTCTCCTCGGCGATCGCCGCGTTCTTCTACATCCGCGTGATCGTGCTGATGTTCTTCAGCGAGCCGAAGGCGGACGGCCCCACGGTCGCCGTGCCCTCGCCGCTGACGATGACGGCGATCGGTGTGGGCGTCGCGGTGACGCTGGTGCTCGGCGTGGCCCCGCAGTACTTCCTGGACCTCGCGAGCCAGGCGGGGGTCTTCGTCCGGTAGCCCGGAGCCCGTCGTTCCGCACACCTGCCGCCGCCCGGCATCCCGATCACTGGGGATGCCGGGCGGCGGCCTGTGGATAACTTCCCGGGCTGTCGGCGCGGAGCCCTATCGTGGGGGCAGTGGTCGAGGAAGTGACCGAGGCAGGACGTTCGGCGGGGGACAGCGCGATGGATGGGACCAAGGACATGAGCGAGGTGACGGCGCCCTCGGCGGCGCCGGGCGCGACGACCGGCACCGTGCCGACCGGCGGCGTGACGGAGAGCGACGCGCTGCGCACGCTCCACCGCGTCTTCGGGTACGACGCGTTCCGCGGCGAGCAGGAAGCGGTCATAGAGCACGTGGTGGCCGGTGGCGACGCGGTCGTCCTCATGCCCACCGGCGGCGGAAAGTCCCTCTGCTATCAGATCCCGGCCCTGGTCCGCCCCGGCACGGGTGTCGTGGTCTCGCCGCTCATCGCGCTCATGCAGGACCAGGTGGACGCGCTGCGCGCGCTCGGCGTGCGGGCCGGGTTCATCAACTCCACGCAGGACTTCGACGAGCGGCGCGTGATGGAGGCGGAGTTCCTCGCGGGCGAGCTCGATGTGCTCTATCTCGCTCCGGAGCGCCTGCGCCTGGACGCCACGCTGGATCTGCTGTCCCGCGGCAAGATCTCCGTCTTCGCCATCGACGAGGCGCACTGCGTGGCGCAGTGGGGCCACGACTTCCGGCCCGACTATCTGGCGCTCTCCGTGCTCGGGCAGCGCTGGCCCGACGTGCCCCGGATCGCCCTCACGGCGACGGCCACGCACGCCACGCACCGGGAGATCACGCAGCGGCTCGGCATGCCGGACGCCCGGCACTTCGTGGCGAGCTTCGACCGGCCCAACATCCAGTACCGCATCGTGCCGAAGGCCGAGCCGAAGAAGCAGCTCCTGTCCTTCCTGAAGGAGGAGCACACGGGCGACGCGGGCATCGTCTACTGCCTCTCGCGGAACTCGGTCGAGAAGACCGCCGAATTCCTCTGCCGGAACGGCATCGAGGCGGTGCCGTACCACGCGGGTCTGGACGGCGGGACGCGCGCGGCCCACCAGTCCCGCTTCCTGCGCGAGGAGGGCCTCGTCGTCTGCGCCACGATCGCCTTCGGCATGGGCATCGACAAGCCGGACGTCCGCTTCGTCGCCCACCTCGACCTGCCCAAATCGGTCGAGGGGTACTACCAGGAGACGGGCCGCGCGGGCCGTGACGGCCTGCCCTCCACGGCCTGGATGGCATATGGCCTCCAGGACGTCGTCCAGCAGCGCAAGCTGATCCAGGGAGGCGAGGGCGACGAGGCGTTCCGCCGCAGGGCCGCGGCCCACCTGGACTCGATGCTGGCCCTCTGCGAGACCGCCCAGTGCCGCAGGGCCCAGCTCCTGACCTACTTCGGCCAGGAGGCGGCGGCCGAGCGCTGCGGCAACTGCGACACGTGCCTCACCCCGCCCGAGACCTGGGACGGCACGGTCGCCGCACAGAAGGTGCTGTCCACGGTGGTGCGGCTCCAGCGTGAGCGGGGCCAGAAGTTCGGCGCGGGCCAGATCATCGACATCCTGCTGGGCAAGAAGACCGCGAAGGTCATCCAGTTCGACCACGACCAGCTCTCCGTCTTCGGCATCGGCGAGGAGCTCGCGGAGGCCGAGTGGCGCGGCGTCGTCCGGCAGCTCCTGGCCCAGGGCCTGATCGCGGTCGAGGGGGAGTACGGCACGCTGGTGCTCACCGAGGAGAGCGGCACCGTCCTCGGCCGGGAGCGGGAGGTGCGGCTGCGCAAGGAGCCGAAGCGGGCCCCGGCGGCGCGCGCGTCCAAGGGCGAGCGCAAGGCGAAGTCGGCGGCGGCGGTCGCCGAGCTGCCCCAGGAAGCGGTGCCGCTCTTCGAGGCACTCCGCGCCTGGCGCGCCGCCCAGGCCAAGGAGCAGGGCGTCCCGGCGTATGTGATCTTCCACGACGCCACACTCCGCGAGATCGCCACGCTGCGGCCCACTGCGGTCGGGGACCTCGCGGGCATCAGCGGAGTGGGTGAGAAGAAGCGGGCCACGTACGGGGAAGGCGTGGTCGGCGTCGTGGCCGACTTCACCGCGGGGGCGACCGACGGGGCGGGGGACAGCGCCTCGGACCGAGCCCCGGACACCACCGGGAAC
>NZ_JASKYR010000704.1:0-3990 GCF_041028215.1 Streptomyces flavofungini | reverse complement strand
GGCCATGGCCCGGTACCCGGCGTCATTGGGGTGCAGGTGGTCGCCGCTGTCGTAGGCGGGGGCGAGCCGCTCGGGGTCCTCCGGGTCGGCGAGGGCCTTGTCGAAGTCGACGTAGGCGTCGTACTCGCCGGAGGTGCGCACCCAGGCGTTGAACGCGTCGCTGACGGCGGCGGCATGCTCCCCGTAGTGGTCGGAACCGCCGAGCGGCAGCAGCGTGGCCCCGACGGCCCTGATGCCCTTGGCGTGCGCCTGCCGGATCAACTCGCGGTGACCGGCGATCAGTTCGCGCGCGGACACGACCGGGGCGGGTTTGTACGTGGGGGTGTCGCTCTCGCTGAAGCCGATGTCGTTGAGGCCCTCCAGGACGACGACCGTGCCGACGCCCGGCAGGTCCAGGGCGTCCCTGGCGAACCGGTTGGCGCTCCGCTCCCCGTACCAGGCGGAGTCGTTGAGGACCAGGTTGCCGCCGATGCCCGCGTTGAGCACGGGGCGCCGGTGCCCCGAGGCGGCGAGGCGTTCGGCGAGGGCGTCGGACCAGCGGCGGTTCCGGTCGGCGGTGGAGGCAAAGCCGTCGGTGGTGGAGTCGCCGAAGAGGGCGACGCCGTCCCGCTTCGCGGACTCGCGGCCGCTCACGTCGACACCGGAGAGGTAGTACCAGGACTCCGTCGACTCGTCGAAGGCCCCGGCGCCCGTGTCGGCGGTGTGCTCGCCGTCCGCGCGGTAGCTGGTGGCGAAGGACTGGGCGTGGAAGGTGGCGGGCCCGGTCGTGCCCGCCAGATGCAGGGTGACGGTGACGGACTCGAAGGGGCCGAGCCGCAGGCCCGCCGCGTCGCTGGAGAGCTGGCCGCGCGCCGGAACCGTCACCGAACGCTTCCCGCCGAAGGTGAGCCGCCGGACCGAGCCCTTCTCCACCGACGCCCCCTTCTCCGTACGGGCGACGGTGGCGCCGTCGATCCGGAGCGGCGAGGTCCCGTAGGCGTTGGAGAGCCGGACGCGGGCTCTGTCGCCGCCCTCAGTGACGCGGACGACCTGGCGCAGGGTCTGGCCGTCGAAACCGTCCTCCGACCAGTTGGGCTTGAAGCCGGTGCTCGGCCGCTGCGGCGACGCCGCCCAGGCGGCGGTCCAGGCGGCGGTCCGGCCGGGTCCGCCGGCCGCCCGGTCCGTGGCGGCGTGGGCGCCGGTGAGGGCGATCCCGGCGGTCAGGGCGAGCGCGGACGCGGTGGCGAGGACGGTGGTGCGGGCACGCGAAAGCATCGTGGACTCCATGGAGACAACAGGAAGTGGGGTCGGTGCGGCGGGTGCCGTCCGGCTCCTCAAAGATCCGCCGATCGCGCGGGGCCATCAACGGCGATCCGTGAAACGATCGACACGCTCACGCTTATCGATGCAGGTCAGAAGCGGTCCGGGGACCCCGCGACCCGCGACCGGCGCACAGGGGGGATACGCGGTGGAACGCCAGGAGCTGGAGACCTTCCTCACGCTGGCCGAGGAGCTGCATTTCGGCCGGACCGCCGAGCGGCTGCGGCTCTCCCAGGCACGCGTCAGCCAGACCGTGAAGAAGCTGGAGCGCGGGATCGGCGCCCCGCTCTTCGAGCGCACCAGCCGGATGGTCCGCCTCTCCCCTCTCGGACGGCAGCTCTACGAGGACATCGCGCCGCTCCACAAGGAGCTGGAGGCGGCGGTGGCCCGCGCCAAGGACACCGCGCGCGGCGTCGACGGCGAGCTGTCCGTGGGCTTCCTCGGCTCGGGCGCGGGTTCGCTGACGGCGGCGATCCTCGCGGCGTTCCGCGAGCGCTGCCCCGGCTGTGCGGTGCGGATGCGTGAGACCCAGTTCCAGGACCCGCTGGGCGCGCTGCGCGGCGGCGACGTCGACCTGCTCCTCACCTGCCTGCCGGTCGACGAGCCCGATCTGACGGTCGGCCCGGTCGTCATCGACGAACCCCGGCTGCTCGCGATGCCGCTGGGCCACCCCCTGGCGGGCCGGACGTCGGTCTCGCTCGAGGAACTCGCGGGCGAGACGTTCTTCGGCGTGGCGAACGGCGCCCCCGCCTACTGGTGGGACTTCCACGTCCCGCCCCGCACCCCGGGCGGCCGCACGATCCACCGCGGGCAGGCGGTGGCGAGCTTCCAGGAACTGATGACGCTGATCGCGGCGGGCCAGGGCATCTCCCCGGTGGTGGCCTCGGTGGAGCGCTACTACGCACGCCCCGACATCACCTTCGTACCGCTGCGCGACGTGGCATCCGCGGAGGTCGCCCTGATCTGGCGCACGGCGGGCACGAACGCCCGCACGGAGGCGTTCATCCGGGCCGTCCGTGACGTGGTCCGGTCGAACGGAGGACCCGCGGCGTTCTAGACGGCGGCCCTACGGCGCCCTGGACAGCGGCCCCTGTGGCGCCCTAGACGCCGCCGGTCCGCCCGGCGGTGTCCGTGCAGAGCGCCCAGATGACGAAGACACCGATCGCGATCGAGATGACCGCCCAGACCGGTGTGTACGGCAGCCACAGGAACTGCGCCACGATGCCGAGCGCGGCCAGCGCGACGCCGGTCGCCTTGGCCCAGCCCGCGCCCTTGAGGATGCCCCAGCCCGTGACGGCGATGACGAGGCCGAGGACCAGGTGGATCCAGCCCCACGTGGAGAGGTTGAACTTGTAGACGTAGTCACCGATGCGTTCGTAGACGTCGTCCTTGGCGATGCCCGCGATGCCCTCGAACACCCCGAGTACGCCGTTCACCAGCATCAGCACCCCGGCGAACATGGTCCCGCCCCCGGCCCAGAGACTGGCGTCGGCCCTGTGGTCGTGCCGGTGGTCGTGCCCGTGACCCGGCTTTCCCTCGTGTGCCGTGGCGCTGCTCATGGCCGTCCCTCGCTCTCTGTCCCGGGACACACAGCGTGGGCCGGTCCCGGCTGGCGCGGCGAGCGGGCCTGGTCCGAACGGGTGTCGCCCGCCGCTACGAGGCCTGCGCCACCGCCCGCGCGACGGCCGCCGCGATCCGCCGTATCCCCGGCGAACGCACCGGGCAGGGGCGGGACTTGGCCGTGGTCGGGGCCAGGCAGAAGTGCAGGGGGTCGTCGCTCCGGTGCAGCGCGGTGCGGCCGCGGCCCCGGTCGGTGCAGAACGCCGGGTTCTCGGTCTCGTACGGCGTGCAGGGCAGTTCCCCGGCCCAGGCGTAGCGGTCCGCCGCCGGGGCGACCGTCCTGCCCGCGTCGGCGACCAGGTCCTCCGAGACCCGGGCCCGCGCCTCGTAGACGCCGTTGACGCGGCGGACGCGGTCCGGGGTCATCGGGTCGGGCCCTTGCAGCACCCACACGACACGGGTCCGTCCCGCCCCGGCGGCGCCCTCGATCTGCGCGGCCAGCCGCGCCGCGTCGGCGGTGTACCGGGCGAAGTACTTCGCGCGCTGCCTGTCGTACGTGATGCCGTCCATGCACGGCGTGTAGCCCCAGGCGTTGCCCCAGAACTGGAGCACCACATAGTCCGGACGCTCCGCCCTGACCAGCGCCGCGGCCTTGTCCTTGGCGGGTACGAGGGAGTCCTCGCCGGTGCCTTCGAGGTAGTCGCAGAGGGTGGTGCCGGAGTAGGGCGCGCTGCGGTAGCGGGCCCCCAGCTCCCGCTTGAGGTGCTCGCCGAGGACGGTCTGGTTCTCCATGGCGAGGGAGTCGCCGAGGTAGAGGACCTTCGGCGGCTTCGCCCCGGGCTCGCGCGGTCTCCGGGATTCCCGGGGCCCACCGGACGTGCCGGGCTCGTCGGCGACGCGCTGCCGGGTGGCGGACGACGGGGTTCCGCGCGCGGGGCCCGCCGAGTGCGTGGCCCCGGGGGCACCGGCCACCGGGGCGTCSGGCASGGCGGGCGGCGCCCAGTCGGCGAGGGCCTCGCCCGTGTCCCCGGCCAGGGCGATCCGCCCCACCGGCAGTCCTTCGGTGAGCCCGGTCAGCAGGGCCCGCAGTCCGGCCAGCCGGGCGTCGACGGCGGCCTGGTCGCTGCCGCG
>NZ_JASKYR010000703.1:0-3831 GCF_041028215.1 Streptomyces flavofungini | reverse complement strand
GCCTTGAAGCGGTCCACGCGCTTGGCGTACCGCTCGCGCCGCTCGTCGTCGATTATGTCGGGGCTGATCCGCGCCCCGATGTCCAGCGCACCGCGCTGGAGCCGCTCGGAGACGTCCTCCGGCAGCTCCTCGACCTCCTCGATCTCCTTGAGGCGGCGCTTGGCGGCCTTGGCGGCACGCAGCGCCAGATCCCGCTCGATCTGCCGCTCGACGTCCCCGTCGGCACGCACCCCGAGCTTCTTGACCAGGAGGGGCAGCGTGAGCCCCTGGGCGACCAGGGTCGCCATGATCACGCAGAACGCGATGAAGACGATCTCGTCGCGGGCCGGGAAGGGGGCGCCGTCGTCCGTCGTGAGCGGGATGGCGAGGGCCAGGGCCACGGACGCCACGCCGCGCATGCCCGCCCACCACATGACGACCGTCTCGCGCCACGTCGTCGGGATCTCCTCGTCGATGTCCCTGCGCTTGTGCAGCCGCTTGGCGAGCCAGGTCGCGGGCAGCAGCCACAGCAGGCGCACGCCGACGACGACCGCGACGATCGCCACGCCCCAGCCGGCCATCTCCCACTCGCGGCCGCTCGCGACACCGAAGACGTTGTGCAGCTCCAGGCCGATGAGGCCGAAGGCGGCGCCGGTCACCAGGGTGTCGACGATCTGCCAGAAGGTCTGGCCGGTGATCCGGCCGAGCACGTCGTCGGCGTCGACCGCGTTCTCCGCGAGGTAGAGCGCGGTGGTGAGGACGGCGAGCACACCGGAGCCGAGCAGTTCCTCGGCGAGCACATAGCTGACGAACGGCACGAGCAGCGTCAGGCCGGTCTGGAGCGTGGCATCGCCGAGCAGCGACATCATCTTGTTGGTGACCCAGCCGAGCACGAGGCCGACGAGCACGGCCACCACCGCGGACAGCACGAGCCGGCCCACGGCGGACGGCCAGGAGAAGGTGCCGCTCACCGCGGCCGTGATCGCCACGTGGTAGAGCACGATCGCCGTGACGTCGTTGAAGAGCCCCTCGCCCTCCAGGATCGACACGAGCCTGCGGGGCAGCCCGAGCGAGCCCGCCACGGCGGTCGCGGCGACCGGGTCGGGCGGGGCGACGAGCGCCCCGAGCGCGACGGCCGCGGCGATCGGCAGGCCGGGCACGACGGTGTGGGCCACCGCGGCGACCACCGCGGTCGTCACGAACACCAGCGCCACGGCGAGCAGGAAGATGGGCCGCTTGTTGGCCGCGAACTGGCGCCAGGAGGTGCGCTGCACGGCGGCGTAGAGCAGCGGCGGCAGGACCAGCGGAAGGATGTAGTCCGGCGGGATCTCGACGTTGGGCACGAACGGCAGCAGGGCCATGCCGATGCCCGCCAGCGTCATCAGGACCGGTGCGGGCAGCCCGAGCCGGTCCCCCAGGGGCACGCTGACCACGGCCCCCAGCAACAAGATGAGCAGCAGCGCCAGCTGGTCCACGGTGCGCCCTCCGGCGGTTCGAAACAGGGACGATCAAGACCTCAACCCTGCCACGCGGCGTCCCGGAACCGGATCAATGCCCTCCGGACGGCCGCTCGCGCCGACGGGCCGGGCGGGCCCGCGACCGTCCTCGCCTAGGCGCTCTCGGCCCGGACGCGGTCGAGTGCCTGCTGGAGGTCGTCGGGGTACTGGCTCTCGAACTCGGCCCACTGGCCGTCGCCCGGGTGCTCGAAGCCGAGCCGGACGGCGTGCAGCCACTGGCGGGTGAGGCCGAGCCGCTTGGCGAGCGTGGGGTCCGCGCCGTACGTCAGGTCGCCGGCGCAGGGGTGGCGGTGGGCCGACATGTGGACGCGGATCTGGTGCGTGCGGCCCGTCTCCAGCTTGATGTCGAGCAGGGAGGCGGCGCGGAAGGCCTCGATCAGGTCGTAGTGCGTGACGGAGGGCTTGCCCTCGGCCGTGACCGCCCACTTGTAGTCATGGTTGGGGTGGCGGCCGATGGGGGCGTCGATGGTGCCGCTCATCGGGTCGGGATGGCCCTGCACCAGCGCGTTGTACCGCTTGTCGACCGTGCGCTCCTTGAACTGGCGCTTCAGTGAGGTGTACGCCCGCTCGGACTTGGCGACCACCATGAGGCCGGAGGTGCCCACGTCCAGGCGGTGCACGATGCCCTGGCGCTCGGCGGCGCCGGAGGTCGAGATGCGGTACCCGGCGGCGGCGAGGCCGCCGATCACGGTCGTCCCGGTCCAGCCGGGGCTGGGGTGCGCGGCCACGCCGACCGGCTTGACGATCACGACGATGTCGTCGTCGTCGTGCACGATCTCCATGCCCTCGACGGGCTCGGCCACGATCTGCACCGGAGCGGGTGCCTGCGGCATCTCCACTTCCAGCCAGGCGCCGCCGTGCACCCGCTCGGACTTCCCGACCACCGAGCCGTCGACCGAGACCTTCCCCGCCGCGGCGAGCTCGGCGGCCTTCGTGCGGGAGAAACCGAACATGCGCGAGATGGCGGCGTCGACGCGCTCGCCCTCCAGGCCGTCCGGCACGGGCAGGGTACGGATCTCGGGAATCGTGCTCACCCATTGAGTATGCAGGAGGCCACCGACACTCCCGCACCACAGGCCCGCGGGGCGGCCCCCGCGCGAAAGCGCCGGGCGGCCTCTGCGCCAGAGGCCCGGCCCCGCCCTCAGTCCTTGTGGACGGTGCCGTCCGGGTCGAGCCCGCGGAAGGAGAGGAGCACGATCAGGATGCCGCCGCAGACGATCGCCGAGTCCGCGAGGTTGAAGACCGCGAAGCCCTTGGGGGCGATGAAGTCCACCACCGCGCCCTCGAAGACGCCGGGCGCGCGGAAGATCCGGTCGGTGAGGTTGCCGAGCGCCCCGCCGAGCAGCAGGCCGAGCGCGATCGCCCAGGGCAGGCTGTACAGCTTGCGGGCGAGGCGCGCGATCACCACGATGACGCCCGCCGCGATGCAGGTGAAGATGATCGTGAAGGCCTCGCCGAAGCCGAAGGCGGCGCCCGCGTTGCGGATGGCGTTGAAGCGGAGCCACTCGCCGAGGATGTCGATCGGCTCGTGGTGCTCCAGCTTCGCGACCACGATCATCTTGCTGACCAGGTCGAGGGCGTACGCGACGACCGCCACGGCGAAGAGCACGGCGATCCTGCGCCTGCCCTTCGGCTTCGGCGCGTCCTCGTCGCCGCCCTCGCCGGACTCCGCCGCCGTGGGGTCGGCGGAGGTGTCCGCCGCCGTCACGTCCGCGTCCGGACCGGACCGCTCCGGCTCGGGCCCGGCCGTCTCAGGGATGTCCGGCGTACCGATGATGCGCTCCGCCTCTGCCACGTGAGTCCCTCAACCTTAGGTACCTGACTGGGGACGAGGGTACGGCACACACGTACGGGCGATGGCGTCCAGGCCGCGCTTCAGTAGCGCCGTTCCTGCTTCTGCTTGCACTCCACGCACAGGGTCGCGCGCGGGAAGGCCTGCATGCGTGCCTTGCCGATGGGATTGCCGCAGTTCTCGCAGAGGCCGTACGTCCCCGCGTCCAGGCGCTCAAGGGCGCGCTCGGTCTGCTCCAGCATCTCGCGGGCGTTGGCGGCCAGCGCCATCTCGTGCTCCCGCGTGATGTTCTTCGTGCCGGTGTCCGCCTCGTCGTCGCCCGCGCCGTCACCGGAGTCCCGCATCAGGCCCGCGAGTGACGTCTCCGAGGAGGCGATCTCGCTGCTCAGCCGCAGCGCCTCGCTCTGGAGTTCCGCTCGCGCCTCCGCGACCTCGTCCGGTGTCCAGGGGTCCTCGCCGGGACGGACCGCCAGCTCGCCCGGCTCCGCCGCGGCGGCACGTGCCTTGGGCACCGCCGACGACTTCTTCGCCGCGGTCGCCGTG
>NZ_JASKYR010000702.1:0-3730 GCF_041028215.1 Streptomyces flavofungini | reverse complement strand
TGCCGGTGATGCCACTGGAGGTGCCCTTCAGCACGAAGAAGCCGCCGCCGCTGGTGGCGCAGTCGTCGCAGTAGGGCTTGTTCTGACCGGGGGCGCCGGCGATCAGCTCGGGGTAGCCGTCCCGGTTGAGGTCGGCGGCGGCGACGGAGGAACCCAGGTGGTCGCCCCGCTTGACGCTGCCGGGGACGCCGGGGGTGTCCTTGGTGAACATCCGCATGGAGCGGTTGTCGTCCACGCCGTTGGGCCCGCCGTAGTTGATCCGGACCACGCCCGCGGCGTCCTCGGTGTCGAGCGTGGACTTGGCGTCGCCGACCGCGATGTCGCCGTAGCCGTCCTTGTCGAAGTCCGCGATGACGACGCTGTTGCCACCCCGGGTGGTGACCGGGGTGAAGCGGAGGCCGGAGGCCCCGCCGAGGAGGACGCGGCCCCGCATGCGGTCCTCGCCCAGGACGACGAGATCGTCGATGGAGCCCTTGTTGATGCGGCCCACCGCGATCCGGTCCTGCGCCCCGGAGTAGACGGGGTAGTTGCGGCCGGTGTCGATGTTCTTCGTCGAGACGGGTGTGCCGTCCGCCTTGAAGGGGCCCTTGAACAGCCGCAGTGAGGTGGAGTACCCGACGACCAGGTCGGTCTTTCCGTCGCCGGTGAAGTCACCGGCCTTCAGGACCGACCCGAAGCCGGGCCTGTCCATGGGGTCGGCCACCAGAGTGCCGCCCTTGAGGCCGGTGGGGCTGCCCCAGAGCAGACTGACCCGGTCATCCGCCGAGCCCACGGCGAGGTCGGCGTAACCGTCGGCGTTGAAGTCCCCGCTGGTCAGCACCTGCCCGAACCGCTCGCCCTGGGCCGCGTCACCCGGCACCCCGGGGCTGTTCCGGGTGAGCGCCTTCAGGCCGGTCTTCTGGGCGCCGTTCTTGCCGCCGTAGGAGACGGTGACGTAGCCCGCGTTGCCCAGCGTCGTGGTGGTCCCGTTGTCACCGGTGACCTTCACACCGGCGTCCGGGGAGCCGATGGCCAGGTCGTGGTAGCCGTCGCCGTTGAAGTCGTCCGAGTACCTGCTGGGCGCGGGAGCCGCGGTGGCGGCCTCGGCCTCGGCGCCGGGAGAGGCCAGCAGCCCTCCGGTCAGAGCAGTGGCCACCGTGGCGATCGCGATGGCGTGACGGATGTGACGTCGCACGTCCGTGTCCCCCTAAGAGTTTGATCCGAAATACGCCTCCAAGACCTCTGACATACGGGAACGGTTGTACGGATCTTCCTACCGTTTCGCCGCTACGGCCTCCGGCACCGCGGCCTGGCCGCGTCACCACGCCGTACGGAGAGCGGAGGGCAACTCACCCCCCGGGACGGGGTGTGCGGCTCTGGTTCGCCTTGAAGCGTGCCTTCTTCTGGCGATTGCCGCAGGTGTTCATGTCGCACCATCTGCGGCTGCGGCTCTGGCTGGTGTCGAAGAACGCGGCCTGGCAGGTCGGTGACGCGCACAGGGCGAGTCTGCCGTCCCGCTCACCCGAGATGACGCTGATCGCGTCGGCGGCGATCACGCCGAGGGCGTCCTCCACACCGGAGGCCGAGCCGAGCCGCCAGCGCCGCTCGCCCTCGGGCGTGAGGATCGCCGCGGCCCGCCCCCGGGCGCTGAAGTCATTGATGACGTGGACGGCGGACGCGGGAAGAGCCTCCCGCGACGCCGCGGCGGTCGCGGCGGCGTGGACCGCCTCCCGCAGCTCCCGGGCGCGGCCGAGCTGGGCAGCCGTGCAGGAGTCCACGGCGAGGCCGCTCACCCCCAGCCAGTCGACCAGTCGGCCGGGCGTCGGAATGCGCTCCACGGCGTCGCCATGACGCTCCGACAGCGTCCCCGTGAAGCTGGTCGCCAGCACATTGCCGAGACGGAAGTCAGGGAAGGCCGCAGCAGACATGGAACCACCTTAGCCGGTTGCGAGTTGCCGCGGCGGACTGCTAGAACCGTCTAAGGCAGTTCGCGAACCGTCATAGCCGGTTCCACGATGGCCAGGAGGTCCCCGGACTCATGCCCCGTACGACCAGCGACGTAGAAGCATTTGAAGCCCACGCACCCGACGCCGATCTCGATGATCTGCGCGCGCGACTGGCCGCGGCGCGACTGCCGGAGGTCGAGACGGTCCAGGGCGCCGCACCCGGCCCCCGCCGCTGGGAGCAGGGCGTTCCGCTCGCCGACCTCATCGAGGTCGTGCACCACTGGCGCACCGGATACGACTGGCGGCGCTTCGAGGAGCGGCTCAACCGGACCGGTCAGTTCCGCACGGTCATCGACGGGCTGGGCATCCACTTCCTGCACCGCCGGTCCGCGCGCCCGGACGCCACGCCACTGATCCTGACGCACGGCTGGCCGGACAGCATCGTCCGGTTCATCGACGTGGTGGAGGAGCTGGCGGAGCCGCAGGACGCGGACGTGCCCGCGTTCCATGTCGTGATCCCGTCACTGCCGGGCTTCGGCTACAGCGACAAGCCGGTCACCACCGGATGGGGAACCGAAAAGATCGCGGCCGCATGGGTGGAACTGATGGGCAGGCTCGGCTACGACAGGTTCCTGGCCCACGGCGGCGACTGGGGCGGCAACATCACCACGGTCCTCGGCGGCAGGTTCCCGGCGCACGTTCTCGGCATCCACACGACGTTCGCCGAGGGGCCGCCCGGGTTGACGACGGACGGGCTGACGGCGGCCGAGCGCGAGTGGACCGAGGACACCCGCGATTTCTGGCGCCACCGCGCGGCGTACGCGAAGCAGCAGGCCACCCGGCCGCAGACCATCGGCTACTCACTCGTCGACTCACCGGTCGGTCTGCTCGCCTGGATCCTCGACAAGTTCGCCGAGTGGTCGGACACGGAGGACAGCCCGTTCGAGACGATCTCCATGGACCGCGTCCTCGACGACGTCACCCTGTACTGGCTGACGCGGACCGGCGCGTCGGCGGCCCGCATCTACTACGAAAGCCACAACTCGCTCGACCCCGAGCTCCGGGTCGACGTCCCGTCGGCGCTCACCATGTACCCCCGCGACGTGGAGAAGTGTCCGCGCGGCTGGGCGCGGCAGCGGTACCGGCGGATCGTCCGGTGGGCGGAGCCCGAGAAGGGCGGACACTTCCCGTCGCTGGAGGTTCCCCGGTTCTTCGCCGACGATCTGCGGCAGGGCCTGGCGGCTGTGCTGGCCGCTGACCGCTGACCGCTGACCGCTGACCGCGAAGCGCCGCGTCGTGCGGATGGCCGACCATCCCGGACACCGCGAAGCCGCCCGGGGACACCGCGAAGCCGTCCGGCCGGTCTCACCGGCGGGACGGCTCAACGATGTGCGTGGGGACCTGCGCGGTCAGTCCATCACCATGGGGCCGAAGGAGGTGTCATCGTTGCTGATGGAGTTGAAACCGCTGGGGGAGAAGTTCTGGTTCGAGTCGAGGGAGTAGGCCTCGGTGACGTGCGGGCCGTCCTCGGGGCCGTCGTTGGCGGCGGCGGTTCCCGCGCTGCCCAGCAGGGCGGTGGCGGCCAGAGCGGCGGCGGCGAGGGTGGTGCGAATGCGCATCTGTCTCTCCTTTTCGGTGCGTACGGGACACCACGGGAGTGCCCTGGCGATGCGCGGTACATACGCCTCTCGGCCTTGATTCACCTGGTTGCCGGTGCGGCTGGCCCCAACAGCGGAAGGAATGCCCGGTTCGCCCGCTCGCGGCCCCTCCCCCTTCCCGCGCGGGCTTCCCGGGCCTCCTCAGCC
>NZ_JASKYR010000701.1:0-4053 GCF_041028215.1 Streptomyces flavofungini | reverse complement strand
CCCGCCCCTCCAGCTCCCGAACCCTTGAGTCCACGGCTGTGGCATGGGCCTGACCGTTCCCGGGACTGGGGACCAGGTCACCGTTCACGTCGAGGTATCCGGCTTCGGCGCTGTAGGGCCCGGCGGCGGCTACGTGGTGCATGGCCAGGCGCAGGATCTCGCTGGCGTCCGCAGCTTCGAGCAGGGTGCGGGAAAGGGCCATCAGCTCGTGGAGGGCCGCGTCGGCCGCGCTCGGAGCGGATGGGCCCGGCTGGCTCCGCGCGCCCAGAGAATGCCGCCCGGAGCCACCGGGCGGAAGGGCGCCCTCCCCGCCGGAGCAGCGGCCGAACACGCTGTGTGACCGGCTGCCGACCATGGGATCACTCCATTCTCCCTGACGCCGCGCGGGGGAGGAGATCGCTTTGACGCGTCCGTAATCGGAGGTGACGCGTCCGAGATGCCCAGGTTCTTCTCTCTCATACTCCTGGGGCTATCAAGCCCGTGCATCTCTGACCCGCCAGGCGCAGGCGCGACGCCATCCAGCCGAACATCCTGGACGGCGTCTGGCAGTCTCCGCGGATTTTCGGCAGGAAGGACCGGGCGATGACCGAGCAACCCCGTAGGCCGGTTGCCTCGTACAAGACGTACGAAGAAGCCGAACGCACTGTTGACCACCTCTCTGACCAGGGGTTTCCCGTGGAGAGGGTGGCGATCATCGGCCAGGACCTGCGCCTGGTGGAACAGGTGACCGGCCGGATGGACTACGGCGGGGCCGCGCTTCACGGAGCGGCGAGCGGCGCGCTCCCCGGCGCCCTGATCGGCTGGCTTTTCGGCCTGGTGAACTGGCTCGACCCCGTCGTCTCCGCACTGCTCCTCGCCGTGTACGGGCTGATCTTCGGAGCGATCGTCGGTGCGCTGTTCGGCCTGCTGCTGCACGCGCTGCAGGGCGGTCGCCGGGACTTCGCCTCGCTCAGCTCGCTGCAGCCGGGCCGGTACGAGGTCGTCGTGGACGAGGAGGTCGCCGATGAGGCTGTACGGCTGCTCGGCGCGCTGCCCAGCACGGGCGGAGATTCCACTCATACCTGAACGCATGTGATCCGGAGAAGCGGCGCGGGACCGCCGCACCGGGAGGAGAATTCTCATGGCCAAGGCAGTGGGTATCGACCTGGGCACCACGAACTCGGTGATCGCCGTGTGGGAGGGCGGCGAGCCGTCGGTGGTACCCAACAGTGAGGGCAACCGCACAACACCGTCCGTGGTGGCCTTCACCGACAACGGAGAGCGTCTGGTGGGCCAGATGGCCCGGCGCCAGGCGATCCTCAACCCCAAGGGGACCATCTACTCCGCCAAGCGGTTCATCGGCCGGCACTTCGATGAGGTCTCCGACGAGGCCAGGGCGGTCGCGTACGACGTGGTCGAGGGCGACGGCGGGGCGGCCCGCTTCCAGGTGCGCGACAAGTTGTACGCGCCGGAGGAGATCAGCGCCCAGGTGCTGCGCAAACTCACCGAGGACGCCTCCAAACAGCTGGGGGAGCGGGTCACGGAGGCGGTCATCACGGTGCCCGCCTACTTCAACGACGCCCAGCGCACCGCCACCAAGGACGCCGGACGGATAGCCGGACTGGAGGTGCTGCGGATCATCAATGAGCCGACAGCCGCAGCCCTCGCGTACGGCATGGACAAGCAGCAGCACGAGACTGTCCTCGTCTTCGACCTGGGCGGCGGGACGTTCGACGTCAGCATCCTCGACGTCGGCGACGGCGTGGTGGAGGTGCGCTCCACCGCCGGTGACAGCCACCTGGGCGGCGACGACTTCGACCGGCGTCTGGTGGACTACCTCGCGGACGACTTCCAGAAGGAGAACGGCATCGACCTGCGCAAGGACCCGCAGGCGCTGCAACGTCTGTTCGAGGCGGCGGAGAAGGCCAAGACCGAGCTGAGTTCGGTGACGCAGACGCAGGTCAGCCTGCCGTTCATCACCGCCGACGCCTCGGGCCCCAAGCACCTCACCGACTCGATCATGCGGTCCACCTTCGAGCAGATCACCGGCGACCTGGTCGAGCGGTGCCTCGGACCGGTCCAGCAGGCGATGACCGATGCCAAGGTCGGCGAGAGCGACATCGACGAGGTCATCCTCGTCGGCGGTTCCACGCGCATCCCCGCCGTCCAGGCCCTCGTGCGCCGGCTGACCGGCGGCAAGGAACCCAACATGAGCGTCAACCCCGATGAGGTCGTGGCCCTGGGTGCCGCGATCCAGGCCGGAGTGCTCAAGGGCGAGGTCAAGGACGTGCTGCTGCTCGATGTCACCCCCCTGTCGCTGGGTGTCGAGACGCGCGGCGGCGTGATGACGAAAATCATCGAGCGGAACACCACCATCCCGGTGCGCCGCTCCGAGACCTTCTCCACCGCCGAGGACAACCAGCCCGCCGTCGACATCGTCGTCCTCCAGGGCGAGCGCGAGCTGGCCGCCGACAACCGGGTGCTTGGGCGCTTCCAGCTCACCGACATCCGACCCGCTCCCCGGGGCGAACCACAGGTGGAGGTCACCTTCGACATCGACGCCAACGGCATCCTCAACGTCACGGCCCGCGACCGGGACACCGGCAAGGAACAGGGCATCACGATCAGCGAGAGCTCCAACCTGGACCGCAGCGAGGTCGAACGCATGGTCCAGGAGGCCGAGCGGAACCAGGGCCAGGACCAGGCGCTGCGCGAGGCCGTCGACGCCCGCAACGAACTGGACGCCGTCGCCTACCAGGTCGAGAAGCGGCTCGCGGAACTGGGTGACTCGGCGCCCGCGCACGAGAAGGCACGCGCCGAGATGCTCGTGTCCGATGCCCGGGCGGCGGTCAAGGAAGAGGCGGACGTCGAGCGCGTGCGCCCTCTGACCTCCGAACTCCAGCAGCTGCTGGCGAGCCTGGCGGCCCAACAGGGCGCCGCCGACACGAGCGGCCCCGGACAGGACACCACCAGCGGCGGTCCCACGAGCGGCAGTGACGGGAATGACGACGTCATCGACGCCGAGTTCGACAAGGACTGAGGAAGCGCCATGTCGATCCACCCCGAGAAGCCCGACTCGCCCCTGAGCGGGCACCCCGATGACGCCGAGCACCTCGATCCGGCTCCCGAAGGCGCCGCAGGCCCTCCCGCAGAAGACCGGCCGCGCTCAAGCCCGCCGACGGGCCAGGCGCCCGGCACGGGCCAGGACAACGGTCCCAGCGCGACCGGCGTCGGTCCCGCACCGCCCGAGGACGAGTACACGGCCGAGCTCCAGGAACTCCAGGACCGCTGGCGTCGCGCGCTCGCCGACCTGGACAACCTGCGCAAGCGCCACGCCAGGGAACTGGAGCGGGAGCGGAAGGCCGAGCGCTCCCGGACGGCCGCCGCCTTCCTGCCTGTCCTGGACAACCTCGAACTCGCCCTGACCCACGCCGGCGCCGATCCCGGTGCCATCGTGGAGGGCGTCCAGGCCGTCCGCGACCAGGCGGTGAACGTCCTCGAACTGCTCGGCTACCCGCGGCACGCGGAGACCGGCGTCACCTTCGACCCGGCCCGGCACGAGGTGATCGGCGTCGTCCAGGACCCCGACGCCACACCGGGCGCGGTCGTGGACGTGCTGCGCCCCGGCTACGGGGACGGCGACCAGCAGCTCAGGCCCGCCGCCGTGACTGTCGCGAAGCGGGAGTGACCAGCGATGGCACAGGACTTCTACGAGGTGCTGGGCGTGTCGCGAACCGCGAGCCAGGACGAGATCCAGCAGGCGTATCGCAAGCTCGCCCGCAAATACCACCCCGACGTCAACAAGGACCCGGGAGCGGAGGAACGCTTCAAGGACCTCAACGAGGCGTACAGCGCCCTGTCGGACCCCAAGACCCGGGCCCGCTACGACCGCTTCGGCGAGGACTTCCGCAAGATCCCGGAGGACTTCGACGAACGGGTCGCGGCTGGCACGGGCGGCGGCGGGTTTCGCGCCCGGGGGGCCGCGGACGGGGGCGGCCCCCGTGTCCGGTACGCCACCGGCTTCGGCGACGACTTCGACACGGACGGCGTGGACATCGAGGACCTGCTCGGCTC
>NZ_JASKYR010000700.1:0-4098 GCF_041028215.1 Streptomyces flavofungini | reverse complement strand
GGGCCTCGGACCGCAGCGCGGCCCGGTCGAGCGAGGCCAGCGGCGCGGCGATCGGCATCCCGGTGGTGTGCGCCCGCTCGCCGCCCGGCAGATGCGCCCGGCTGCGGTCGAAGGCGACGGCGATGTTCGGGGTGAGGCGGGCCGCGAACCGGTTGGCGCGGCCCGGCACGGCGTTGGACTCGTGGATGAGGCTCGGCAGGCCCGCCATGCGCGCGCCGACGATGACGGGGGCGCTGGGATAGCCGCCCATCCCGACGGCCGCCCCCGCGCCCTGCTCCCGCAGGATGGCCCGGACCTGCGCGCCGGACTTCAGCAGCGCGGCGGGCAGCAGATAGCGGCGGGCGCCGAGCGACGGATCGAAGGGGATCATGTCGACGGTGTGCAGCCGGTACCCGGCGTCCGGTATCAGCCGGGTCTCCAGGCCGCGTTCGGTGCCGACGAAGGAGATCACGGCGCCGGGCACCGCCCGCCGCAGCGCGTCGGCGAGCGCGAGACCCGGATAGATGTGCCCGCCGGTGCCGCCCGCGCCGATCACGACGGAGAGGCCGGGGCGCCCGGCACGGCGAGGGGCCCTGGTGTACGGAAAGCCGTCGAAGCCGTCGAAGCCGTCAGAGCTTTCGGAGCCGCCAGAGCTGCCGAAGCCGCCAGAGCTTTCGGAGCCGTCGGAGTGAGAGGTTCGCATGGCCGGGAAGCCTGGCGAGAGGGTCTAAGAGGGTTTTAAGAGCCGCGTTTGGCACCGTGTACGCATGAGCTTCACGAGCCTGACCGGCAGAGGCGGCCCGCCGGGCGCGGGCGGCGCGGCGGCGCACAGAATCCTCGTCGTGGACGACGACCCCGAGGTCCGCGCCGCCGTCGAGGACGCCCTGACCGTCGAGGGCCACCGGGTGCGCGGCGCGGCGGACGGCCACCGCGCGCTGACCGCGGTCGCCCGCTGGCAGCCTGACCTGGTGGTCCTCGACGTGCTGATGCCGGTCATGGACGGCCTCGCCGTCTGCCGCCAGCTGCGCGCGGCGGGCGACCGGACCCCGGTGCTCGTCCTGACCGCCCTGGACTCGGTGAGCGAGCGCGTGGACGGTCTGGACGCGGGCGCCGACGACTACCTGGTCAAACCGTTCGCCCTGGACGAGCTGGTGGCGCGGGTACGGGCCCTGCTGCGGCGTCTGACGCCCGAGCAGCCCGCGAGCGACGGCGACGGCCTCTCGTACGGCGATCTCGTCCTCGACCCGGCCACCCGCACCGGGCGGCGCGGGGAGCGCCGCCTGGAGTTCAGCCGGACGGAGGCGGTCCTGCTCGAAGTGCTGCTCCGCAACGCGGGGCAGGTGCTGCCGCGCGAGCTGATCCAGCAGACGGTGTGGGGGCGCGACTTCGGGCCCGACTCCAACTCCCTCGCGGTGTACGTGGGCTATCTGCGCCGCAAACTGGAGTCCGGCGGCGAACCGCGCCTCGTCCACACCGTGCACGGCGTCGGCTACCGGCTCGGCTCCCCGTGAGCGCCCGGCGCAGGCTGGGCGCGCGCTGGCGGCGGCGCAGGCCGCTGCGGACCCGTCTGGCGATCACCGCGGCGGCGGCCGTGGCGCTGGTGGCGGTCGGGGTGTGCGCGGCGGCGTTCCTCGTGATCCGCTACAAGCTCTACCAGCAGCTCGACCAGAACCTCGCCCAGTCGGCGACGCTCATCGCCCAGGAGCACCGCACCGAGGGCCCCGGTGTCCTGACCGGCGAGTGCCGTTTCCTCGGGGCGCCCGCCTGCTCGCAACTGGTCCCCGCCGACGCGGGGCGGGACCCGGACAAGCCGTATCTGCTGCCCGTGTCGGGGGCGACGCGCGAGGTGGCCGCGGGCGAGCGGCGGCCGTACTACTCGAACTTCACGCTGCCCGGCGGCCGGCCCGGCCGTATGTTCACGACCACCCTCAACAGCGGCCGCGACGAGGCGGTGCAGGTCGCCCTGCGCGCCGACATCGCCGAGCGCGGTGTGCGCCAGGCCGCGTCGCTGCTCGCCGCGGTGGGCGGCGCGGGCGTCCTGCTCTCCGCGCTCGGCGGCTACTGGGTCTCGCGCACCGGGCTCGCCCCGATCACCCGGCTCACCGCCACGGCCGAGCGCATCGCCGCCACCCGCGACGCACGGCACCGCATCGAGCTGCCGCCGGGGCCGCCGGGCCGCGAGGACGAGGTCACCCGGCTCGCCGCCTCCTTCAACACGATGCTCGCCGAGCTGGAGGAGTCCGTCGCGGCCCGCCGCCGCCTGGTCGCCGACGCCTCGCACGAACTGCGCACCCCGCTGACCGCGCTGCGCACCAACGCCGAGCTGCTCGCCCGGGCCGACCGGCTGACCGGCGCGCAGCGCGAACGCGCGTCGGGAGCGCTCGGCAGGCAGCTCCGCGAGGTCACCGGCCTGGTCAACGACCTGATCGAGCTGGCGAGGGACGAGGAGCCGCAGCCGCTGCTCGAAGAGGTGCCGCTCGCGTCCCTCGCCGCACACGCGGTGGACGCGGCGCGCGGCCACTGGCCGGACGTGCCGTTCACGCTGTACGTCGCCCCGGAGGCGGCGGACCTCAGCGTCCCCGGCGTCCCCGCGCGGTTGTCCCGGCTGCTCACCAACCTGCTGGACAACGCCGCCAAGTTCAGCCCGCGGGGCGGTGCGCCGGTCGAGCTGGCCCTGACGGCGGCCTGCCTGACCGTGCGCGACCACGGGCCGGGCATCGCCGAGGAGGACCTGCCGCACGTCTTCGACCGCTTCTACCGCGCCGAGAGGGCCCGCGCCCTGCCGGGCTCCGGCCTCGGTCTGGCGATGGCCCGCCAGACCGCGCACGCGCACGGGGCGGAACTGACGGCGGAACGGGCGCCGGGCGGCGGGGCGCTGTTCCGCCTGACGCTGCCGTCGGCCCCGCCCGAGTAGCCCGGCCGCTGCTTCCCGGCGTATCCGGCCCCGCTACTTCTTGGCCCAGGCGCAGCTTCCGAGGGTGGCGTGGCCCTTGTCGAGGAGGCGGTCGGCCTCCCGCTCGACGAGCACGCGCGTGTGCCCGCCCTTGCCCTTGCCGTCGCTCTTGCAGACCACCGTGCGGTCGTCGTGTCCGGCCATGTCGACGAGGATCTGGTCCCAGTGCCGGTACTGCACGTCGTGTCCGGAGTCGGCGTACGTACGCACCTTGCGCACCTCGGGCAGCTCGCGCTGCCAGGCCTTCAGGGTCTGTGGCGGGACAGTGGTGTCCTTCTTGCCGCCGTAGAGGTAGACGGGCGCGTCGAGCTTCGACAGGTCGGGGCCCGGACGCCCGCAGTACAGCCGCTGCTCGTGGACCTGGGGCGCCGGGTCGGCCTGCTGGCCGCGCTGGTTGTAGGTCCGCGCGCCCTCCTCGTACGCCGTGTCGGCGAAGCCGGGTATCGACTTCACGGGGCTGTCGTCGGGGAAGGCCCACCACTTGCGCGGGTCCCTGATCTGGTCCCGGACGGCGTCGGCGAGGGCGTCGTCGCTCATGCCGCAGAAGGCGGGTTCCTTGCCGTAGGGCGGCAGGGCGGCGGCGAGGTGCAGCGCCGAGACGCGGCCGGGGGCCCTGGCGGCGAGCTCGGCGGCGTACGGTCCGCCGCCGGAGATCGCGACGACCGTGAAGTCCTTCACCTTCAGGCGGTCCATGACGGCGAGGACGTCCTCGGCGTAGTCGCCCTTGTCGAGCCCGGCGTCGAACTCCGTGTCGCCGAAGCCGTTGCGCTCCACGGAGATCAGCCGCAGGCCCAGGTCCTCGCGGGTGGTGCGGAAGAAGTCCGTCATGTGCGAGGCGCGGGCGCTCGTGCCGGTGCCGCCGATGTACAGGACGGGGCGGCCGTCCTTGTCGCCGGTGTCCGAATAGTGTGCCGTCCGCCCGCTCGCGAGCTTCGCCGCGCGCACCTGCGGGCCGAGCGAGTCGAAGTCGTCCTGCACCTTCGGCTCGGGCGGCGGGCTCGCACTGACCTCACCCGAACCGGCCACGAACAGCGCCCCCAGGACGGTGACGGTGGCGGCTCCTATGGCGAGAGCGGCGGTGCGGGCGTGGCCGGACGACGTCACGAAGTCTCCTGGGGCGGGGGATGTCTGCTGCCCGCGCCTGCCCTGGCCCCTGGGCCTTAAAC
>NZ_JASKYR010000070.1:0-18178 GCF_041028215.1 Streptomyces flavofungini | reverse complement strand
GGGCGGGGCCGTGGCGGAGGTCGATCTGCGGTCGGCCGTGCGCTGACCGAGCCGGATTCCCCGCCGGTGGCCCAGTCCCCGTGTCCCGGCTACAGCCGCTTCTCGTAGCAGAGGCTCAGGTCGTCGAAGCGGTAGTGGCCGAACTTGGCCGGGGCGAGGGTGTAGCCGCTGGAGAGGTACAGGGCTATCGCCTCCGGCTGCTTCGTGCCGGTCTCCAGGACCATGCGGATGCGGCCCGCCGCCTTCGCGTCCTCCTCCAGGACGGCGAGTATGCGGCGCGCGAGGCCGAGGCCGCGCGCCTCCGGGGTGACGTACATCCGCTTCAGCTCCGCGTCGCCGTCCGCGTACCCCTCGCCGCCCGCGTCCATGGCGCGCCAGCCGCCCGTCGCCAGGGGGGTGCCGCTGTCGTCGTAGGCGATCACGTACAGACCCCGGGGCGGCTCGAACATCGACGGGTCGAGGAAGGTGACGTCGCCCTCGTCACCGTAGCGCTCCGCATATTCGAGCTGGACACGGTCGCTGAGCGCTACGGCGTCGGGGTGCGCGAAGGTGACGGTGCGCAGGTGGACGGCGGGTGCGGCGGGTACGGTCGCGGGGTCGGCGCCTTGGATAGTCATGCGTTGAATCGTACTTCTATGCGACTGCTGGGGGAATCGGTGACTCGGTCTCCCAGTGTGCAGGCACCGCGCCCGTGGGGGTGCCGAGTCAGCCTGCGAGCTCGCACACACCCTGGAAACTGTGCTCGGCGGCCACCGGCGGCAGGGCCGAGACGAGGCTGCCGCAGGCCGCGGGGAGCGCGTCCTTCGCGCCGCCGCCGTCGGCGGCGGGTGCGGTGGCGGCCGTGGCGGCGGGCGCGGCCAGGAGCAGGGTGGAGAAGGCGCCGGTCAGCATCGCGTACTTGGTGATCTGGTTCATGCCCTCTCAACGGCGGTGGTCCGGGATACGTCACTGCGCCCGCCGGTCAGGGCGTATGGGAGCCTGACCTCCGGCCCGGGAAGGAAGAGGCCGAAGGGAAAGTAAGGCGAGTGTTGTGCTGACAGTGACCTCTGTGAACGTGAACGGCCTGCGGGCCGCGGCCAAGAAGGGCTTCGTCGAGTGGCTCGCCGGGACCTCGGCGGACGTGCTGTGCCTCCAGGAGGTGCGCGCCGAGCCGCACCAGCTCCCGGACGCCGTCCGTGAGCCCGAGGGGTGGCACGTCGTGCACGCGCCCGCCGCGGCGAAGGGGCGGGCCGGTGTCTCCCTCTACACGCGCCGCGAGCCGGACCGGGTGCGGGTCGGCTTCGGCTCGGCGGAGTTCGACGGCAGCGGGCGATACGTGGAGGCGGACCTGCCGGGTGTCACCGTCGCCAGCCTGTACCTGCCCTCCGGCGAGGTCGGCACCGAGCGGCAGGACGAGAAGGTGCGGTTCATGGGGGAGTTCCTCGTGTACCTGAAGGAGCTCAAGGCGCGGGCCGCCGCCGAGGGGCGCCATGTCGTCGTCTGCGGCGACTGGAACATCGCCCACCAGGAGGCCGACCTCAAGAACTGGAAGGGCAACAAGAAGAACTCCGGCTTCCTCCCCGAGGAGCGTGCCTGGCTGGACGAGGTCTTCGCGGAGTACGAGGACGTCGTGCGGGCGCAGCACCCCGGCGTCGAGGGCCCCTACTCCTGGTGGTCCTACCGGGGGCGCGCCTTTGACAACGACACGGGCTGGCGCATCGACTACCACGTCGCGACGGAGGGCCTCGCCGGACGCGCGGTCAAGGCGTACGTGGAGCGGGCCGCGACGCACGGTGAGCGCTGGAGCGACCATGCGCCCGTGACGGTGGTCTACGACCTGTAGCCGGGTCGCTCCCCGCGTGCCGCCCGTGGCGGGGGCGGCGCGCGGTCATAAAGTCCGGCAGAGGGCTGTCCCGGGCCCCTGGGGCATGGCAGATTTCCGTGGCGTCATGCTCAACTGCCGGAGCTTCGGGGGGACTTCATGTCCGTCATGCCGTCGCGACCCGCCGCGTCAGGCGTCGTCGCCTCACGAGCCGCCGTCTCACGAGCCGTCTCACGAGCCGCCTCGCGAGCCGCCGCTGCGAGAGTCACCGGTCCCTCGGTCGTGCCGTCCAGACGCGGCCTGCTCCTGGGGGCCGCGGCCATGGGCGCCGCGGCCGTGGGTGCCGTGGCCGCGCTGCCGGTCGCGCGGGCGTACGGAGCGGACGGCGGGGGCGGTGGTACGCCGCCCGTGCTCCTCACCGAGCAGGCGAGCAGGCGGCTCCTCGTCCTCGACCCGGGCAAGCGCGTCTGGGACCCGGCCGCCGACCCGTCCGTCGTGCGCTGGCAGTTCTCGCCGCTCGGTGACCCCCGCTACCGCGATCTCGCGCCCGACGTGAGCTGGGTGTATCCGAGCGAGTCCAAGGTGCGGCTGCACCGGAAGCGGCCCTACGTCCTGACGACGGCGTCCTTCGGCTTCGTGGCCGTCGTCGCCTATCCCTCCGGCGCCCGGTACTGGGCCACGGCGATCGGCCCCGGCGACGACCTCTTCAACCCGCACAGCGCCGAGATCCTGCCCGACGGGAACGTCGCCGTCGCGTGCAGCACGGGCGCGCTCGTACGGCTGTACGCGGCCTCGCGCGGCCCGCGGGCGACGCGGTTCGCCGAGGCAACGCTCAAGGGCGCGCACGGACTGCACTGGGACCGGACCCGGGGGGTGCTGTGGGCGCTCGGCGACGACGAGCTGGTGAAGTACGAGGTGAGCGGCACGGCGGCGCGGCCCGCGCTGCGGCAGACGTCGGCGGTCGCGCTGCCGGTGGGGACGCCGGGGAGGACGCCCGGCGGGCACGATCTCTTCCCGGTGGCGGGGCGGCCGGGGCGGCTGTGGGTGACGACGAACGCGGCGGTGTTCCAGTACGACACCGCCCGGCGTGACTTCGTCCGGGATTTCGCGGGCGCCGAGCTGATCTCCCGCAAGTCCGTGAAGTGCGTCGGCGATGATCCGCGCACCGGGCAGGTGGTGACGGCGGTGCCGGAGAGCGGGCTCGGCGAGACATGGTGGACGACCACGGTGAGCGTCCACCGGCCCGAGAGCAGCTACAGGCTCATCGACGGCGGCATCTACAAAGCCCGCTGGTGGCTGCCGGTCTGAGCCGGTTCGAAGCCCGCTGGTGGGTTGCCGGTCTGAGCCGGTTCGAAGCCCGCTGGTGGCTGCCCGTCTGGGCCGGTAGGAGGCCCGTCGGCGGCTGCCCGTCCGATCCGGCCGGACGGCCTAGGGCTGCTGGAGGCGTCGGTCGAGGGCCATCGAGAGCTCCGCCTCCACCACGCTCTTGGCCAGTGGGCGGAGCTGTTCGATGTCGACGTCGGCGGTGTCGGGGAGGTGGGCGCGCATGACGGTGATGAACAACTCCGCGAGGGCGTCGGCGTGTTCGCGTACGAGCCGGCCCGCTTCCAGGACCGCCGCCAGGGGGACGCCCTTGCGGACGAGGGTGGAGGAGGCGTCCAGGAGGCGGCGGCTGATGTGGACCAGCTCGTCGCCGTCGGTGCCCAGGTAGCCGAGGTCGAGGGCGGCGACGAGGTTCTCCGGGGTGACCTCGCCCGCGAAGTGGTCGGCGAGCTCCTCGGGGGTGAGGCGGACCGGCTGTTCCTCGCTGGGGCGGCCGAGGCCGAGGAGCTCTCCGACATCGCGGCCCTTGTCGAAGGCGTCGGAGAGTTCGGCGATGCCGTTCAGGGTGTGGCCGCGCTCCAGGAGACCGGCGATCGTGCGGAGCCTGGCCAGGTGGTGTTCGTCGTACCAGGCGATGCGGCCCTCGCGGCGGGGCGGCTGGAGCAGACCGCGCTCGCGGTAGAAGCGGACGGTGCGCACGGTGATGCCTGCCCGCTTGGCCAGCTCCGCCATGCGGTACTCGCGTACGTCCCCGGATCCGCTCTCTTGTTCGTCTGCCACGGGGGAAGCCTATGTTGTACCGCCGGTAACTTTCCCGTGCTCTACCCCTACCCATGAGTACGCGGGTGTTCTACGCTCCCCATTGCGCCAGTAGTTACTGGCAGAGTCAGGTACTTCGGGAGGCGGCGGCATGGCCCAGCACGAGGGTGGCCCTGAGCAGGGGCGCGAGCACGAGCACGTACGGGTGGCGGTGATCGGGTCCGGCTTCGGCGGCCTCGGGGCGGCCGTGCGGCTGCGGCGCGAGGGCATCACCGACTTCGTCGTCCTGGAGCGGGCGGGCTCGGTGGGCGGCACCTGGCGGGACAACAGCTACCCCGGCTGCGCCTGCGACGTGCCCTCCCACCTGTACTCCTTCTCCTTCGCGCCCAACCCCGACTGGCCGCGCACCTTCTCCGGGCAGGAGCGCATACGGGAGTACCTGGAGGGCGTCGCCGACACCTTCCGGCTGCGTTCGCACCTCCGCCTCGACACCGAGGTGAAGCTGATGCGCTGGGACGCCGAGCGGCTGCGCTGGGAGATCGAGACCAGCAACGGCAGCCTGACCGCCGATGTCGTCGTCTCGGCCACCGGGCCGCTCTCCGACCCCAAGACCCCGGACATCCCCGGCCTCGACACCTTCCCCGGCAAGGTCTTCCACTCCGCCCGCTGGGACCACGACTACGACCTGACCGGCAAGCGCGTGGCGATGATCGGCACCGGCGCCTCCGCCATCCAGATCGTGCCCGCCATCCAGAAGCAGGTCGGCAGGCTGACCCTCTTCCAGCGCACGCCCCCGTGGGTGATGCCGCGCGCGGACCGTGCCATCACCAGGGCCGAGCGCTGGCTGCACAAGCAGCTCCCGTTCACCACCCAGGCGCGGCGCGGCATCCTGTGGGGGATCAGGGAGCTCCAGGTCCAGGCGTTCACCAAGCGCCCCAACGAGCTGGGCATGGTCGAGCAGCTCGCCAAGCGGAACATGTACCGGGCGGTCAAGGACCCGGCGCTGCGCGCGAAGCTCACGCCGGACTACCGCATCGGCTGCAAGCGCATCCTGCTGTCGAACACCTACTACCCGGCGCTCGCGCGGCCCAACGTCGACGTCGTCGCCAGTGGTCTCGCCGAGGTGCGCGGGAACACCCTGGTCGCCTCGGACGGCACGGAGACCGAGGTCGACGCGGTCATCTTCGGCACCGGCTTCCATGTGACGGACATGCCGATCGCCGACCGGGTCGTGGGCGACGAGGGGCTCACGCTCATGGAGACCTGGAAGGACGGCATGAACGCGCTGCGCGGCGCGACGGCCGCCGGGTTCCCCAACTGGATGACGATCATCGGCCCGAACACCGGGCTCGGCAACTCCTCCATGATCCTGATGATCGAGTCGCAGCTCAACTACATGGCGGACTACCTGCGCCAGCTCGACGTGCTCGGCGGCACCGCCGCGCTCGCGGCCAGGCCCCAGGCCGTACGCGCCTGGAACGACCGGGTGCAGCAGCGCATGAAGCGCACGGTGTGGAACACCGGCGGCTGCAACAGCTGGTACCTCGACGAGAACGGCGTCAACACCACCGTCTGGCCCGGCACGACCACCGAGTTCAGGTCGGCGACGCGGCGCGTGGACCTCGCGGAGTACGAGGTGCTGCGCCCGGCGCGGCCGCTGGAGGCGGTGCCGGGCCCCCGCAAGGGCAGGAAGTCCGGCGGCACGAAGGTGGAGGCCGGGGCATGAGCAGGCTGACCCGTGACCTGAGCGGCCCGCACGCGCCGCCCACCGGAGGGCGCGAGGTGACCGCCGTCTCCGCCGACGGGGCGCGCGTCCACGTCGAGGTGTACGGGGCGGAGCGGGCGCCGGCCGTGGTGCTCGCGCACGGCTGGACCTGCTCGACGCTCTTCTGGGACGCGCAGATCCGCGACCTCGCCGCCGACCACCGCGTCATCGTCTACGACCAGCGCGGCCACGGGCGCAGCGCGGCACCGTTTGACCCCGACGGCTACAGCACGCGGGCGCTCGCCGACGACCTCGAAGCGGTCCTCGCGGCGACGCTCGCGCCGGGCGAGAAGGCGGTGCTCGCCGGGCACTCCATGGGCGGCATGACGATCATGGCGGCGGGCGGGCGGCCGGGGTTCCGTGAGCACACGGCGGCCGTTCTGCTGTGCAGCACCGGCAGTTCGAGCCTGGTGGCCGAGTCGCGGGTGGTGCCGTTGCGGGCCGGGCGGCTGCGGACCCGCATCACCCGGTCGGTGCTCGGCTCACGGGCGCCGCTCGGGCCCGTCACTCCGGTCGCGAAACGCGTCCTGCGGTACGGCACGATGGGGCCGGGATCGGCGCCGGAGCGGATCGACGCGTGCGCCAGGATCGTGCACGCCTGCCCGCGGGCCGTGCGGCACGGCTGGTCCCATGTGCTCGCCACCCTGCAACTCGACGTCGAGGTCGCCGCGTTGGGCGTGCCCACCGCCGTCGTAGCCGGGCTCGCCGACCGGCTCACGCCCGTCGTGCACGCGCGGCGGATCGCGGAGGCGCTGCCGGAGTGCGTGGGCCTCACCGAGCTGGCCGGGGTCGGCCACATGACGCCCGTGGAGGCGCCCGAGGCGATCTCGGGGCGGATACGGGAGCTCGTCACGACGTACCTGCCGACGAAGCCCGCACAGAAGACCGTAGAGAAGTCCGTGCAGAAGTCCGTACAGGTGAAGGAGGGCGCATGAGCAGGGTCAGCCTTGAGGGGCAGGTCGCGGTCGTCACGGGCGCGGCGCGCGGGGTCGGGGAGCTGCTCGCGCGCAAGCTGTCGGCGCGCGGCGCCAGGATCGCGCTGGTCGGCCTGGAGCCCGACGAGCTGAAGCAGGTGTCGGAGCGGCTGCACACCGACTCCGCCCACTGGCACGCCGACGTCACCGACCACACGGCGATGGCCCGGGTGGCGCAGGAGGTCAAGGAGCACTTCGGCAAGGTCGACATCGTCGTCGCCAACGCGGGTGTCGCAAGCGGCGGTCCGTTCGTCGACTCCGACCCCGAGGCCTGGCGGCGGGTGATCGAGGTCAACCTCATCGGCAGCGCGGTGACGGGACGGGCGTTCCTGCCCGTCCTGATGGAGAGCCGCGGCTATCTGCTCCAGATCGCCTCCCTCGCCGCGATCACCCCGGCGCCGATGATGACGGCGTACTGCGCGTCGAAGTCGGGCGTCGAGGCGTACGCGCACGCGCTGCGGGCCGAGGTCGGCTACAAGGGCGTCAAGGTCGGCGTCGGCTATCTCTCCTGGACCGACACGGACATGGTGCGCGGGGCCGACCAGGACGACGTGATGCGCGAGCTGCGGCAGCGGCTGCCGTGGCCGTCCAACAAGACGTATCCGCTGGGTCCCGCCGTGGACCGGATCGTGGCGGGCATCGAGCGCCGCTCCAGCCATGTGTACGCGCAGTGGTGGCTGCGGGGCATGCAGGGCATCCGCGGCTACCTGCCCGCGCTCATCGGATCGGTCGGCCAGCGCGAGATGCGGCGGTTCGAGCCGCGGCTCGGCAGCGTCTCGACGGGCCTGGTCGGGGCGGGCGGTTCGGCGGACGAGACGGCGCGCGCGACCCGCTGAGCCCGCCCGTCCGCCCCCGGGCACGGCACGAGAAGGAGGCCCCGGCGTCCCGGGGCCTCCTGTGCACGAGCGGGGTGCGGCGTCAGGCGTCGTAGTCCCGGTCGAACTTGTCCCGCTGCTCCTGCGCCGCGTCCCTGGCCTGGTCCGGGGCCTGCGAGGCACGGTCCTGCGCCTGGTCGCGGGCCTGCGAGGCGCGGTCGCGGGACCCTTCCTGAGCGCTCTTGGCCTTGTCGGCGAGGTCGCGTGCCTTGTCCTGGAACTGGTCCTTGATGCCCATGCGGTTTCACTCCCGTAGTGGGTGAGGGGATGGGGCCTCGATGAGGCCTCGTTCAGATTTACACGGGCGGACGAAGCGCGCATTTCGATCAAGTACGCACCGTAGCCGGGGTGTCAGGAGCGGGGCGGCAGCGGTGGCCTGCGCCGGTCGGGGACGTCGTCGTAGCCGGGCGGGGTGGCGGCCGGGTGCTGTTCCAGGAGTTCCAGGGCCACCCGGACCGCGTCGTCGAGCTGGGCGTGCCTGCCCTCCGCCCAGTCCAGCGGGGTGCGCAGGGCCTCGATGTCCGGTTCCACGCCGTGGTTCTCCACGCCCCAGCCGTACGCGTCGAACCAGCCCGCGTTCATCGGCACCGTGATCACCGTGCCGTCGCCGAGCTGGTGCCGCCCGGTCATGCCGACCACGCCGCCCCAGGTGCGCTGGCCGACGACAGGGCCGAGCCCGAGCAGCTTGAAGGCCGCGGTGATCATGTCGCCGTCCGACGACGTCGCCTCGTCCGCCAGGGCGACGATCGGCCCGCGCGGCGCGTTGGAGGCGTAGGAGACGGGCTGGGCGTTGCGTGTGATGTCCCAGCCGAGGATCTTCCGGGTCAGCTTCTCCACGACGAGTTCGCTGATGTGGCCGCCCGCGTTGCCCCGCACGTCCACGATGAGCGCGGGCCGTGACACCTCCAGGCGCAGATCGCGGTTGAACTGCGCCCAGCCGGAGCCGCCCATGTCGGGGATGTGCAGATAGCCGCACTTGCCGCCGCTCAGCTCCCGTACCACCTCACGCCGTTTGGCGACCCAGTCCTGGTAGCGCAGGGGGCGCTCGTTGACGAGCGGGACGATGGCGACCCGCCGGGCGCGGCCCTCGCCCTCGGCCGGCCGGAACGTCAGCTCGACCGTCGTGCCGCCCGCCGCCGCGAGGAGCGGGAAGGGTCCGGTCACGGGGTCGACGGGGCGGCCGTCGACGTGGGTGAGGACGGCGCCCTCGCGGATGCCGGAACCGGCGAGCGGGGAGCGCGCCTTGGAGTCGGAGGAGTCGCCGGGCAGGATGCGCTTGACCATCCAGCCGCCGTCCCTGCGGACGAGGTTGGCGCCGAGCAGGCCCGTCGCGCGCTGGTAGTGCGGCGGGCCCTCGTTGCGCCGGGCCGGGGAGACGTAGGCGTGGGAGGTGCCGAGCTCGCCGAGGACCTCCCGCAGCAGGTCGGCGAACTCGTCGGGGGACGCCACGCGTTCCACCAGCGGGCGGTACTGGGCGAGCACGGCGTCCCAGTCGATGCCGCACATGTCGGGGTCCCAGAAGTAGGCGCGGATGATCCGGCCCGCCTCCGCGTAGGCCTGGCGCCACTCGGCCGCCGGGTCGACCTCGTGCAGGATGCGCCGCAGGTCGATGTAGACGGTGGTGTCGCCGTCACCCTGCTCGGTGGCGGGCACGGCGGACAGGTCGCCCTCGTCGACGACGACCAGGCGGGAGCCGTCGCCGCTCAGCTCGAACCAGTCCAGGTGGTCCACGAGCTGCGATTTCTTCGCCTTGACGATGTTGAAGTACTCAAGGGTCGGCCGCCCCGACATGTCGGTGGGGTTCACGAAGGTCTCGCCGAGCGCCCCGGAGATCGGCCAGCGCAGCCAGACCAGGCCGCCGCCGCTGACGGGCTGGAGTGCCGAGTACTTGGAGGCGGCCACGGGGAAGGGCGTGACCCGCGACTCCAGGCCCTCGATCTCCACCAGGGTCGTGCCCTCGCCCGAGCTGCCGTCGGCGGGGTCGAGGCCGCCCGCCACCGGCCGCCCGTCGGGCAGCAGCGCGAAGGGCGAGGGCGTCGCCGAGGACAGCGGCACCAGGTAGGGGCGGCAGCCGAGCGGGAAGGACAGGTCGCCGGTGTGCACGTCGTAGACGGGGTCGAAGCCGCGCCAGGAGAGGAAGGCGAGGTAGCGGCCGTCGCGGGTGAAGACCGGGTTCTCGTCCTCGAAGCGTCCGTTGGTGACGTCGACGACCGTGTGGGCGCCGGGACCCTTCACCCGGGCGAGCTTGATCTGGCGCAGGGAGCGCCCCACGCCCGGGTGCGACCACGTCAGCCAGCATCCGTCGGGGGAGAACGCCAGGTCGCGCACGGGCCCGTTGACGGACCGGATCAGCTCGGTGACCTCGGCGGGCTCCTCGTCCACGGCGGTCGTGGCGGCCTGCTCGGCCTCGCGGACCTCCTCGATCTCGCGGAGGCTCCGGTTCAGCTCGGCGGCCTCGTCCTCGTCGGCCAGGGTGATGATCAGCAGGCGCCCGTCGTCGGACGCGACGGCGAGCCGCTCGCCGTCGGGATCGGCGACCAGTTCGAGGACGCGGCCGAGGCCGCCCCTGACCGGTCTGCGCGGCGGCCGGTCGCCGCTGGCGCGCGGCAGATAGGCGATCTCCACGGAGTCCTCGCCCTCGGCGTCCGTGACATAGGCGACCTGGCCGCCGGTGCCGAGCATCTCGGGGAGGCGGACCCGTACGCCCGGGGTGTCGGCGATGGTGCGGGCGGGGCCGTCGCGGTGGGTCAGCCAGTACAGGCTGCCGCGTACGACGACGGCGCTCGCCCGGCCGGTGGCGTCCACGGAGAGCGCGTCGACGTGCTGTGCGGCGGGCACCTGGTAGACCCGCCGCCCCGCGCGCGGACCGCCGAGCCGTACGTCGAGGCGGCGCGGTACGGAGTCGGGGGTGAGCGCGTCGACCAGCCAGATGTCACCGGCGCACTGGTAGACGACGCGGGTGCCGTCGCTGGCGGCGTGCCGGGCGTAGAAGGTGTCGTGGTCGGTGTGGCGCCGCAGTCCGGTGCCGTCGGGCAGGCAGGAGTAGAGGTTGCCGATGCCCTCGTGGTCGGAGAGGAAGGCGATGCGTCCGGCCACGAACATCGGCGAGTCGAGGTGCCCGTCGAGGTGGGCGAGGATGCGCTTGCCGTGCATCCACAGGCGGCCCTGGGCGCCGCCCCGGTAGCGCTTCCAGGCGGCGGGCTCGTGCGGCGGCTTTCCGGTGAGGAGCAGCGTCTTGCGCTCGCAGTCGCCGTCGGCGAGGGAGTCGGTGACGGCGAGGTCGTTGACCGGTCCCCAGGGCAGCTTGCCGCCCGGTGAGCCGTCGAGGGGGACGCTGTAGGCCCAGCAGAAGTGGGAGAAGGGCTGGCCGTGCGAGGAGACGGCGAGGATGTCGCCGTCGGGGGACCAGCCGCAGACGCGGGTGTCGGTGCTGCCCCAGTAGGTCAGGCGGCGCGCGGGTCCGCCGTCCACCGGCGCCAGGTGGATCTCCGGGTCGAGGCTGCGCCAGGTCGTGTACGCGATGTGGCGGCCGTCGGGCGAGAAGCGGGGGTGGCCCACCTTGGTCCGGTCGACGGTGACCCGCCACGCCCGGCCGGCCGGGGTGCCCCCGGGGGTGAGGGGGGCCACCCAGAGGTCGTCCTCGGCCGCGAAACAGAGGCGGTCGCCGCTGAGGTGCGGAAATCGCAGGTAGGAGTGGTCGGCCTGGGCATCGTCGCGCGCGTCGGTCACCTCACCATGCTTTTCCGCCCGGAGAGCCCCGGCAACTCGTGAACACGTACGAGTCGGAGAACGTGACCCAGCCCACGTACGAAACCGTTTCGTTTCGTTAAGCCAGGGGGGTACGCTGCTGGAGTACGAAACCGTTTCGTTCAACACGGACGGGTCGTTCGGCACGGACGGACCACGGTGGGCACACCCCGAAGAGGAACAGGAGGCGAGGACCATGGCTGAGGCGGCGACGACGCGGCGCAGCAGGATCACGCCCGAGCGCGAGGCCGAGCTGTACGAGGCCGTGCTCGACCTGCTCCGCGAAGTGGGGTACGACGCGCTCACGATGGACGCCGTCGCCGCCCGCACCCGCTCCAGCAAGGCCACCCTCTACCGCCAGTGGGGGAGCAAGCCGGAGCTGATCGCCAAGGCGCTGCGGCACAACAAGCCGGCGTCCCTCGCGGACATCGACACCGGTTCGCTCCGCGGCGACCTGACCGAGATGGTGTCCCGCTCCGACGACTGCCAGATGGAGCGGGACGCCGCGCTGATGCGGGGCCTGTTCCACGCCATCCACGACAACCCCGAACTCCACCGGGCCCTGCGTGACCTGCTCATCGAGCCGGAGCTGACCGGCCTGAGCGATCTGCTGCGCAGAGCGGTGGAGCGCGGCGAGGTGGCCGCGGACAACCCCGCGCTCGACTTCGTCGTCCACATGTTCCTCGGCGGCTTCGTCGCACGTGACCTCATCGAGGACCGCCCGGTCGACCAGGCGTTCCTCGCCTCCTACATCGATGCCGTGATCTTCCCCGCTCTCGGCATCTGACCCACCCCCCGCCCCGTACCTGACGCGCCGCTCTCGTGGCCACGTTCCTCTACAAACTCGGCAAGCTCGCSTTSCGGCGACGCCATTTCGCCGCCCTGATCTGGGTGGCCCTGCTCACCCTCGCCGGTGTCGGCGCGGCCTCCGCGCCCACCGCCGCCTCCAGCAGCTTCTCCATACCCGGCACGGAGGCCCAGAAGGCCTTCGACCTGCTGGAGAAGCGCGCGCCCGAGGCCAGCGCCGACGGCGCGAGTGCCCGTGTCGTCTTCAAGGCGCCGGACGGCGAGAAGGTGACCGACCCGGCCAACAAGGCCGAGATCGCCAAGACCGTCGCCGCCCTGAAGTCCGGCTCGGACAAGGTCGCCCGCGCGGACAGCCCCTTCGACGCCAGAACGGTCAGCAAGGACGGCTCCACGGCGTACGCCTCGGTCTCGTACAAGGTCACCTCGATGGAGCTGGCCGAGGAGGACCGCGACGCCCTGGAGAAGACCACCGACAAGGCGCGCGAGTCCGGGCTCACGGTCGAGGTCGGCGGTGACGCGCTCCAGGCCATGCCGGAGACCGGGTCCACCGAGGTCATCGGCATCGCCGTCGCCGCGGTCGTCCTCGTCATCACCTTCGGCTCGCTGATCGCCGCCGGGCTTCCGCTGCTCACCGCCCTGATCGGCGTGGGCATCGGCGTCTCCTCCATCACCGCGCTCGCCGACGCGCTCGACCTCGGCACCACCACCTCGACGCTCGCCATGATGATCGGCCTCGCGGTCGGCATCGACTACGCCCTCTTCATCGTCTCCCGCTACCGCGGCGAACTCGCCGAGGGCAGGGACCGCGAGGAGGCGGCGGGCCGGGCCGTCGGCACCGCGGGCTCCGCGGTCGTCTTCGCCGGTCTCACCGTGGTCATCGCCCTGGTCGGCCTCGCCGTGGTGAACATCCCGATGCTCACCAAGATGGGCTTCGCGGCGGCGGGCACCGTCGTCATCGCCGTCCTCATCGCGCTCACCCTGATCCCGGCGCTGCTCGGCTACGCGGGCAAGCGGGTCAAGCCCACGGGCGAGAAGAGCAGGCTGTTCGGCGGCGGCCGGAAGGCCGACGCCACCTCCGGTGAGGCCGCGGAGGAGAAGCCCAACATGGGCACCCGCTGGGCCCGCTTCGTGGTGCGCCGCCCGGTCGCCGTGCTGCTCGTCGGCATCATCGGCCTCGGCGCCGCCGCCATCCCGGTCGGCCAGCTCGAACTCGGCCTGCCGGACGACGGCGCGCAGCCGACGTCCACCACCCAGCGCAAGGCGTACGACCTGGTCTCGGAGGGCTTCGGCCCCGGCTCCAACGGCCCGCTGATGGTCGTCGGCGACCTTGAGGGCGCCAAGGACCCGAAGGCCGCCGCCGAGCACATCAGGAAGACGATCTCCTCTCTCGACGACGTCCAGGCCGTGGCCCCGCCGATGCTCACCAAGAAGGGCGACACCGCGATCGTCAGCGTCGTGCCGTCCTCCAAGCCGAGCGGCATCGAGACCGAGAACCTGGTCCACGCGATCCGCGACGCGGGCCCGGAGATCAGGTCCGGCACCGGCGCGGAGATCATGGTCACCGGCACCACGGCCATGAACATCGACGTCTCGCAGAAGCTCAACGACGCCCTGCTGCCCTATCTGGCGCTGGTCGTGGGCCTGGCCTTCCTGCTCCTGATCGTCGTGTTCCGCTCCATCCTGGTCCCGCTCAAGGCGGCCCTCGGCTTCCTGCTCTCGGTCCTCGCGGCCCTCGGCGCGGTCGTCGCGGTCTTCCAGTGGGGCTGGCTCGGCTCGCTCTTCGGCGTGGAGCAGACCGGCCCGATCATGTCGATGATGCCGATCTTCATGGTGGGCGTCGTCTTCGGTCTCGCGATGGACTACGAGGTCTTCCTCGTGACCCGGATGCGCGAGGCGTACGTCCACGGGGAGCGGCCCGGACAGGCGGTGGTGACCGGCTTCCGGCACAGCGCCCGGGTGGTCTCGGCGGCGGCCGTCATCATGATCGCGGTCTTCGCGGGCTTCATCGGCTCCAGTGAGCAGATGGTGAAGATGATCGGCTTCGGTCTGGCGATCGCGGTCCTCTTCGACGCCTTCGTGGTCCGCATGGCCCTCGTGCCCGCCGTCCTCGCGCTGCTCGGCACGAAGGCGTGGTGGCTGCCGAGGTGGCTGGACCGCGCCCTGCCCAACGTCGACGTCGAGGGCGAGGGGCTGCGCACGGCCGACGAGAAGGCCCCGGAGGCCGACCGGGAGCTGGCCCGCGTCTGATCCCGGGCCCGGTGCCCGCCGGGGTCAGCGGGTGACCGGGGTGACGGCCGCGTAGGTGCGGCGCAGGAAGCGGATGAGCGCCGAGGCGTCGAACTGCACGACCGTCACCCCGTCACCGGCGTGGTGCTCCACGATCGTCTGGACCCGGCCGCACGGCCAGACGTGCACGTCACCGTCGGTGACCGGGGACCGGAGACCCTGTTCGAGCAGGTGCCGGGCGAAGGTCCACTCATGACCGCCGGGGAGGCCGATCCGCACCGCGTGCGGGTCGGCCTCCGCGTCGTACCGCAGCAGGACGGGGACGGCGCGGTGGCCCTCGGAGGAGTCCGTGACGAGATGGGCGCGTGCGTACTGCTCGACTGCGGACATCGCTGACTCCTCGACCGGACTGCGTTTTCTCCTGTTTCTTACCTTAATGTCCCATAATTACGGACTCCGTCCCGGAGGGGTACGCGGAATCCGCCACTCGGGCCCGGCTGCAACGGGACCGAGGCGCTCTTGCAAGCCGTTCGCAACAAGCCACTATCATTGAACGGTTCACCAGCGGCCTGCCCTGCTGGAACGCCTGCCCAGGAGCGCGCCCATGCATGTCCCCGACGGTTTCATCAATGCTCCCGTCTCCGCCGTCACCGGGATCGTCGCGGCGGGTGCCGTGGCGGTCAGCCTCAAGGGCGCGCGGCGTGAGCTCGACGAACGGACCGCGCCGCTCGCCGGTCTGGTGGCGGCCTTCATCTTCGCCGTGCAGATGCTGAACTTCCCCGTCGCCGCCGGGACCAGCGGGCATCTCCTCGGCGGAGCGCTCGCCGCGATACTCGTCGGCCCCTTCACCGGGGTCCTCTGCGTCTCCGTGGTCCTGCTCATGCAGGGCGTCCTCTTCGCGGACGGCGGCCTGACCGCGCTCGGCGTGAACATCTCCGACATGGCGCTCGTCACGACCGTGGTGGCCTACCTGGTCTTCCGCGGCCTGGCGAAGGTGCTGCCGCGCGGACGCCGCTCCCTCACCGTCGCCTCCTTCGCCGCCGCGCTGCTCTCGGTGCCCGCCGCCGCGGTCGCCTTCACCTTCATCTACGCCGTGGGCGGCACCACCGACGTCTCCATCGGCAAGGTCGCCACCGCCATGGTCGGCGTCCATGTCCTCATCGGCATCGGTGAGGCCGCGATCACCGCCCTGACGGTCGGCGCCGTCGTCGCCGTCCGGCCCGACCTCGTGTACGGGGCGCGCGGCCTGACCGCACCGCTGAAGCTGCGCGTGGGCGGCGAGCTGGTGGACGCCCCGGCCGCCGGGCCGGTGCCCGCGGCCGCCCGCTCGCACCGCAAGGTGTGGCTCGCGGGCCTCGCCGCCTCCCTCGTCCTCGCCGGGTTCGTCAGCTTCTACGCCTCGGCCAGCCCCGACGGCCTGGAGAAGGTCGCCCACGACAAGGGCATCGACAAGAAGGCCGAGGAGCACGCCTCCGCCGACTCCCCGCTCGCCGACTACGGCGTCAGGGACATCACCGACGCACGCCTCTCCGGCGGCCTCGCGGGCGTGATCGGCGTGGGCGTCACGGTCGTCGCGGGCTCGGCGGTCTTCTGGGCACTGCGCCGCCGCCGCACCCAGGACGCGTCGCCCTCGGCGGTGCCCGGCGACTTCGGCGCATCGGCCACGTCCGGCGCGTCAGCCGCGTCCGCCACGTCCGGCGCGTCCGCCACGTCCGACGCGGGGGCCGCGGCCTCCGACGGGAAGGGCTGAGGATGGGCGCGGGCCATGCCCACCGGCTCTACCGGCACGGCCACTCGCCCGTGCACGCGCTGCCGTCGCACACCAAGCTCGCCGCGGTCTTCTGCTTCGTCGTCGTGGTCGTCTCCACGCCGCGCGAGGCGATGTGGGCCTTCGCGCTCTACGCCGTACTGCTCGGCGCCGTCGCGTACGCGGCCCGCGTCCCCGCGGGGTTCCTCCTGAAGCGGCTCCTCATCGAGGTGCCGTTCGTGGCCTTCGCGGTGCTCATGCCGTTCGTCGCCGAGGGGGAGCGCGTCGACGTGCTCGGCCTCTCCCTGAGCGTCAACGGCCTCTGGGGCGCCTGGAACGTCCTCGCCAAGGGCACCCTCGGCGTCGCGGCCTCCGTACTCCTCGCCTCCACCACCGAACTGCGCGACCTGCTGCTCGGCCTCCAGCGGCTGAGGCTCCCGCCGCTGCTGGTCCAGATCGCCTCGTTCATGATCCGCTACGGCGACGTCATCACCGACGAGATGCGCCGTATGAAGATCGCCAGGGAGTCCCGCGGCTTCGAGGCGCGCGGCGTGCGGCAGTGGGGCGTCCTCGCCAAGTCCGCGGGCGCCCTCTTCATCCGCTCCTACGAACGCGGGGAGCGCGTGCACCTGGCCATGGTCAGCCGTGGCTACTCCGGTTCGATGCCGGTCATCGACGAGGTGACGGCGTCCCGCGCGCAGTGGACGTACGCACTGACCCTGCCGCTCTGCGCACTCGCCGTATGCCTGTTGGGATGGACCCTGTGACTTCTGCCCCCGCCCCCTCGCTCGACGTGGCAGGACTGGCCTTCGCCTACCCCGACGGGCACCAGGCCCTGTTCGGCGTGGACTTCCGCGTCGGACGCGGCGAGCGCGTCGCCCTGCTCGGGCCGAACGGCGCGGGCAAGACCACCCTCGTCCTGCACTTGAACGGCATCCTGACCGGCGGCGCGGGCAGTGTGACGGTCGCCGGTCTGCCGGTCGGCCGGAAGCACATGGCCGAGATCAGGCGCCGGGTCGGCATCGTCTTCCAGGACCCCGACGACCAGCTCTTCATGCCGACGGTCCGCGAGGACGTGGCCTTCGGCCCCGCGGCGGCCGGAATGCGCGGCCCCGAGCTGGAGTCGCGGGTCATGGAGGCGCTGTCGCGGGTCGGCATGGCGGAGTTCGCCGACCGGCCGCCGCACCACCTCTCCTTCGGGCAGCGCCGCAGGGTCGCCGTCGCGACGGTCCTCGCGATGGAGCCGGAGATCCTGGTCCTCGACGAGCCGTCCTCCAACCTCGACCCGGCCTCGCGCCGCGAACTCGCGGACATCCTGCGCTCCCTGGACGTCACCGTCCTGATGGTCACGCACGACCTGCCGTACGCGATGGAACTCTGCCCCCGGGCCCTGATCCTCAGCGACGGCGTGATCGCGGCGGACGGCCCGACGGGCGAACTCCTCGCCGATGCCGACCTGATGGGCAGACACCGCCTGGAACTGCCTTTCGGCTTCGATCCGAAGACGACGGGGGCGGGCCGGTAGGGAATCGACGGCAGGCGGCGGCTGTTGGCTTGGGTATGGACGATGTGAGGGACGGCGGTCCGATGCTTTCTGCCGACGTCGTGCACGGCACGGTGGCCCCCGGTCTCGAACCGGTGCGGGACGCCTTCGTACGGAACTTCGCCGAGCGCGGCGAGCGGGGCGCCGCCGTCACGGTCTACCGCGACGGACGCAGGGTCGTGGACCTGCGGGGCGGCACGAAGGACGTCGACGGCGACCTCGCGGCGGGCGACGCGCCCTGGGCCCCCGGCACGGCGCAGATCATCCGCTCGGCGACCAAGGGCGTGGCGGCGGCCACGCTGCTCCTGCTGCACCAGCGCGGCGACCTGGACCTGGACGCGCCGGTCTCGGCGCACTGGCCGGAGTTCAAGGCGCGCGGCAAGGAGCGCACCCTGGTCCGGCACCTGCTCGCGCACCGCGCAGGGGTGCCCGCCCTCGACCACCCCCTCACCCCGGCCGAGGCGCTCGACCCGGACCTCGCGGCGGCGGTGGTCGCGGCCCAGGCCCCGTTCTGGGAGCCCGGCACCGACCACGGCTACCACGCCCAGACCTACAGCTGGCTCATCGGCGAACTGGTGCGCCGGGTGACCGGCAGGCCGGTCGGGGAGTGG